>JBGSTR010000373.1:0-4319 GCA_041736365.1 Chromatiaceae bacterium
GCCGTTGGCCGACTCGGCGATCGCCAGCAGCAAATCGATCCGCTGCTCGCGCGACGGCGGAGCACCGACCACGTGCAGGCCATGGGGAATCAGGGTGTACTCCAGCTCCAGCACCTGCTCGATCAACGGCTCGATCTGCGCCTCCGCTTGCTCGTTCCACGGCGGCTCGGCGGGGCACAGGTCCAGCGCCGCCGCTTCTGCCTGGATCAGCTCCGCAAGCTCGTCGCGTTCCGCGCTCTCTTGCGGGGGCAGCGAGCGCCAACGCTCGATCGATCCCTTGAGGTCGATCAGCCCGCGATAGAGTCCGGCCCGGGCAATCGGCGGCGTCAGATAGCTGATCAACGTGGCCGCGGCGCGACGCTTCGCGATACTCCCCTCCGACGGATTGTTGGAGGCATAGAGATAGAGATTGGGCAGGTCGCCGATGAGACGGTCGGGCCAGCAGGCCGACGACATGCCGACTTGTTTGCCGGGCATGAACTCCAACGCCCCGTGGGTCCCGAAATGGAGGACCGCGTCGGCAGCGAAGTCTTCGCGCAGATAACGGTAGAAGGCGCTGAACGCATGCGTGGGCGCGAAGCCCTGCTCGAACAGCAGGCGCATCGGGTCGCCTTCGTAGCCGAAGGCGGGTTGAACGCCCACCAGCACATTGCCGAACCGCTCACCCAAAACGAAAATCGAGCGACCGTCGGCCTGATGCTTGCCGGGAGCCGGACCCCATTGGCGCTCGATGTCCTTGAGCCAGGGCTCGCGGCGCACGTGGTCGTCCGCCGGGATGCGGGTCAGCACGTTGGCGTGGGCGCCGAATCGCTGGGCGTTGCCGTTGACGATGCGCTCCCGCAGCTCGTCCACGTCGGTCGGCATGTCGATCTCGTAGCCGCTCGCCTTCATCGCCTTTAGTGTGTTGAAAAGCGATGCGAAAACAGAAAGATAGGCGGCCGTCCCGGTGTTTCCGGCGTTCGGTGGGAAATTGAACAGGACGATCGCCACCTTGCGCTCGGCGGGCGTGCGCTTGCGCAGCGCGATCAGCCGCGCCACGCGGTTCGCGAGCATGTCGGTGCGCTCGGCATGGATCTGCATGTCGCGCATCTGCTCGGCGGCCACCGCGGCGGAGCGCCCGCCGTAAATCATGGGTCCGGTGGAGCCGTCCAATTCGGGGATGGCGACCATCATTGTGGCCTCCACCGGCAACAGTCCCCGGCTCGAGCCTTCCCATTGCTCCAGGGTTTGGAACTCCACGGCCAGGGTCGACAGGTAGGGTACGTCGAGATTCGCCAATAGCTCTTCGGCCGCCCGGGCGTCGTTGTACGCGGGCCCGCCGACTAGTGAAAAGCCGGTGAGAGAGATCACGGCGTCAACCGCCGCTCGCCCGTCGCGCATGAAGAAGCGCTCAACCGCAGGTCGGGCGTCGAGTCCGCTCGCGAATGCCGGAACGGCCCGCAGCCCGCGCGCTTCCAGTGCCGCAATGACGCCGTCGTAGTGATTGGTATTGCCTGCGAGCACGTAGGAGCGCATCAGGAGCAGACCCACGGTGCCCTTGCCATTCTTGCCGGCGGCTGGCAATAGCTTCGGGTCCTCGCCAATGCGCCCGGGCATGCGCGGATGATAGACCCCGACATCGGGATAGGCCTGGGGCAGCGGGACCTTGAGTCTGCCGCGCAGCGCGCGGCGCTCGCCGCCGGCATAGCGGTCCACCAGGAAGCGCACCAGGTTGGCGATATTTTCTTCGGAGCCCGCGAGCCAATACTGCAGGCTTAGGAAATAGGCGCGCACGTCCTGGGCGGTGCCCGGGATGAAGCGCAGGAGCTTGGGGATACGCCGCAGCATGGCCATCTGTTTGGCGCCGGCGTCAGGGCCCTTGGCGCGGCTCCCGCGCAGGCGCTTGAGCAGCGCCAGGGGGCCACTCGTCTTGCCCTCCGCGTCACCGCCCATGCTGAAGCCGCCGATGCGGGTCAAGCGCATGACTTCGGCCGCGGACATGCAGCACACCATGGCGTCGCATTCATCGCGGCGCGCCTTGAGCGCCGGCAGTACCGGCTGGATGTGCTCCTCCATGACCAGCATCGCGACGATGATGATGTCGCCGCGGGCAATGTCCGCCTTGCAGGCTTCGACCGCGGCCGGATCGTCGCCCCACTCGGCGGCGGCGTGCATGCTCAGCGTCAAGCCGGGGATGTCGCGATGCAGTGCCGGTTGCGCCCGGTGCAAGGTCCCGGCGAGGTGACCGTCGAGCGAAACCAAGACGACACGTACGGGTGTGTCGTCCGTCTTGCCGCCGGGGCCCGTCGCCCCTTGTTCAGCGACCGAAGTGTGCCTTGGCATCATAAAGCGTCTCCAGCTCGATCGTCTGAATGCCCCTCTCCTCGGCGTACGACTCCGTATTGCGGCGAGCTTTGCCGCGCACGAAGAAGGGGATGCGTTTGAGCTCGCGCTCCGCCTCCAGGGACCAATCCACGGCAACTCCGGCTTGCTGTGCGGCCGTTGTCCCCGGGGGCTCGGCCGGCTGGTGCTCGCCCGCCGCGGTGGTGTGTTGCAAATGGGACGGAGGGATTCCGTCTCGGAACTCGAAGTCACCGCGGAACATGGTCAGCAGGTGCTCCTCGAGTCCCATCATCAAGGGATGGACCCAAGTGTCGAACAGGACATTCGCCCCTTCGAATCCCATCTGCGGCGCGTAGCGCGCGGGGCAGTCCTGGACGTGAAAGGGGGCGGCGATCACGGCGCAGGGAATGCCGAGTCGCTTGGCGATGTGACGCTCCATCTGAGTGCCGAGGACCAGCTCCGGGCGGAGCTCCGCCACTTGTGCCTCGACTTCCAGATAGTCGTCGGTGATCAGCGGATCGACGGAGTAGGTTGCCGCGGCGGCTCGTACCTCGCGGGCCATTTCGCGGCAGTAGGTGCCGATTCCGACCACCTGGAACCCCAACTCTTCCGCGCAAATGCGCGCGGCGGCCACGGCATGGGTGCCGTCGCCGAAGATAAACACCCGTTTTCCGGTAAGGTAGGTTGAGTCCACCGAATGGCTGTACCAGGGCAGGCGGGTTGACGCCGCCGCGATCGCCGGCTCGGCGTCCAGACCGGCCAGCGCCGCCACCTCGCGCAGAAAGTCGCGACTGGCGCCAACGCCGATGGGGACGGTCTTGACCCAGGGCTGCTTGAATTGACGCTCCAGCCAGGTGCAAACGGACCGCGCCACCTCGGGGTAGAGACAGCAGTTGAAGTCGGCTTCCGGGATACGGGCGATCGCCTCCGGATCCGCTCCCAAGGGGGCGATCACGTTGACGTCGACTCCGAGTGAGTCGAGCAGCCGGACCACCTCGGTGATGTCGTCTCGGCAACGGAATCCAAGCGCGGTGGGGCCGAGCAGATTGGCCCTCGGACGACGTCCCTCGGGCGAGCGTGCGGGTGCCGCCGTTCCGGGCGCCGGAGCGAGATCCTTGAGGAGCCGCCGCACCAATTGATAGAAGGTCTCGCTGGCACCCCAGTTTTCTTGCCGGGAGTAGGCCGCCAGCTCCAGGGACACCACGGTCGAGGGAAGTCCCAG
This sequence comes from Chromatiaceae bacterium, assembly GCA_041736365.1. Taxonomy (GTDB): domain Bacteria; phylum Pseudomonadota; class Gammaproteobacteria; order Chromatiales; family Chromatiaceae; genus JBGSTR01. Next base: position 3,545 of record JBGSTR010000373.1, read on the forward strand.
GCTTTCGGCGAGCGTGCCCGCTTGGTCCTGGATCAGCTCGGCGGTGCAGGATTCCCCGACCAGCATGAGCCTGGGATTGAAGCGCGCCTGGGCCTCGCGCACGGTGTTCTTCACCAGCTCGGCGGTATCGGTCCCCAGGTCCCGCGCCTTGAAGCTGGTATAGGTCACGGGCGGGCGGCGGTCGCGCCGCTCGATCATCGTGAACAGGAGGTCGGCGTAGGTATCGCCTTGCGGGGCATGCAGGACGCAATGCACGCCTTCCATCGAGGCGGCGATGCGCATGGCGCCCACGTGCGGCGGTCCTTCATAGGTCCAGACACTGAGCTGCATGGCTAGACCCGCAGGCGCTCGCGGCGCAGCAGGGGACGGACGAACAGCTCCGCGAGATCGCCCGCCTGCTCGAAACCGTGAATCGGGGTGAAGACCAGCTCGATCGACCACTTGGTCGCCAGCCCTTCCGCTTCGAGCGGGTTTGCGAGCCCAAGGCCGCACACCGTGAGGTCGGGTCGGTCGACGCGCAGTCGCTCGAGCTGGCGGTCGACGTCCTGGCCTTCGCTAATGCGCGCGACCGGCGGCAGCAGCGCCAATTCGGGCTCCATCGCGCGCCGGTCCAGGAACGGCGTTCCGACCTCAACCAGCTCCATCCCGCACTCGCGGGCCAGGAATCGCGCCAAGGGAATCTCCAGCTGGGAATCTGGAAGGAAGCTCACGCGACGTCCCGCGAGGGTTTCGCGATAGCGGGCAATCGCCCGCTGGGCGCGAGCCGCCGGGAGAT
>JBGSTR010000382.1:0-2550 GCA_041736365.1 Chromatiaceae bacterium
GGCGTTCGCGCAGGCGCTGTTCGAAGTCAGCCCGATGGGCATGACCGTCGTGGTGGCCGACGAGAAAACCGCCCCGGCGCCGGTCGCCCGACCGCTGCCCATCGCCACGGTCGACCCCAAGACCGGTCAGCCGCGAATCGAGCCGCGGCTGATGGAAGAGGATTCGTACCGGTGGGAGCCGGAGAAATCGCCCGAAGGCCCGCTGTCACTGGTGCTGTCGCGAACGGACCGGCGGCTGCTGGTGTTCCGCAATGGCGTCGAGATCGGCCGGTCGCGCATCACGCTCACTGACGACCGCCCGTTTGGCACGCATGTGTTCGTCGCCCACGGCGAGCCTGGCAAGCTTCCCACGTGGTTGGCGCTGTCGGTGCCCGGGCAGGAGGCCATGGCAGGGAAGGCGCTGGATCCGGCGGACGTGGAGCGCGTGCGCTTTCCGCGCGAGTTCCTGGTTGCCATTCAGGCGGCAATGGTGCCCGGAGCCACGCTGGTGGCGACCGACGCTCCGATCGTCCCGGAAACCACCGGCCAGGCCTTGACGATCCTCGCCAATGGCTCCGAGTCGACGACGCTCGACTGACCTGCGCTTCTCGGCCCGCACCGACTATAATTTGCGTGCCGACGGCCTGCGTTTTGCCATGACCGTCAGCGCCCACAATCCTCTTTTCCCAAGGAAGTCTTCCATGTCCATGTATCGCAGCCTGATTGCCGGCACCGCATCCCTGATGCTCATTGCGGGCGCGGCATTCGCAGATGGCAAGAGCACGGGCCAGTCGGTCGACGACTCGGCGCTCGTGTCCAAGACCAAGCTGGCCCTGATCGAAAATCAGGCCGTCCCAGGCCGCGACATCAATGTCGAAGCCAACAAGGGCCGTGTGCTGCTCGGCGGCATGCTGGAGAACGATGCGCAGAAGAAGGCGGCCCTCGCCACCGCGGCCACCGTGGCCGGTGGCAGCGCCAACGTCATCGACGCGCTCGTCGTCGTCGCCAAGGATCGAAGCATGGGGGTGGCGCTGGACGACACCACGATCCAGACGAAGCTGAAGGCCGAGTTGCTCGACAAGCTCGGTCAGGGCACCAGCATCAACACCGAGGTTCGCCGCGGCGAGGCGTTGATGAGCGGCTTCGTGAACCTCGGGAGCACGAAGACCAAGGCTGGCGAGATCGCCAAGGGCATCCCGGGCGTCAAGAAGGTGCACAACAAGCTCGCCGTCGCCAATTGATCAACGGTCCGCGGCCGGAGTGAACAACCCTGGCCGCGGATCACCCACATCGAGCAGGCGTCGGATCACCAGAGCCCCGCGCGTTCGGGGTGGCGATCGCGGTGGATCAGTCGATCTTGTTAAACGACTCGACCTGGCCACCGTTGCTGACGTTGCAGGCGTAGCGGTACGCCTCGAAGCGCAGCACGACTTCCCACCAGCCGGGCTTCATCGCGTTCTGGCTGACGATGGTGCCGTCATAGCCCTGGTCGGCGAACTTGTTGCAAGCCCGGATGGCCGCCGACGGTGCGCGCCGGTTGCTGTCGTACTGAGCATCCTCGCGTGCCACGTCGTCGCGCGAGGGCTGGCCACCGCCAGCGCCTTCGGGGGCGAACACCGCGTGGCAACCGCCGTCGACCCAGATCGAACTGCGATTGGCGCCCCAGTTGGTGTTCTCGATGCAGGGGGTCCGGCTCAACTGGCGCATGAGGCGCACCTCGCCGCGCGTGTTCATATCGCATTCGTTGCGCCGATTGTCGATCGACCCACAGGTGACTTCGTCGGCGAGCACCGGCAGCGGAGCGAGCAGGAGGGTGCAGGCCAGCAACAGCTTGGCACGAGTCATCGTGGGATCCTCGGTGGTATTGGGCCGGCGACACGGGAACCGCACTCCGGACGGCATCCATCGCGCGACCCGCAGGACATGCTTGCGGTCGGAAGATAGCACGGGAAAAGCGGGACGTTCACCGCGAGGACCGTCGCGGTACGGCGCGGTTGCCCCGTGCTCTGGTCAAGGTCGGTCGACGACCGAGTCGACGAGGAGCAACCAGCCGGCCTCGCCGGGTGCGAGACGATAGCGCACCTCTCGCGAGCCGCCGCTCGGCGCTGTGTTGGCGTCGCCGTCCCGGTACAGCGGGAAGCGACGAACGAGCGACTTGCCGTCGATATCGAAGGTATCGTGGCCCTGGTACCCCGCTGCGAGTTTGGCGTCGTCGGCGATCGGCGCAAGGTAGATCTGGCTCAGCGACTTGCGCTGGTTCGCGGCGTACCCCACGAGCGTGCCGTACGATCCGCTGCCCTCGGAGGCCGCGAACACGAAAACCTCCGGCGAGCCGTCGGCATCGAGATCCGCGACGCGCGCGTCACTCACTCGTCCGTCGATCGGCCACTCGACCGGCGCGTTGTCGATCTCGAGACCCGACGGGGCGATCGACACGCGGTTGTCGACCGACGAGTTCGGGCTCGCGACGAAGAAGCGGATGCCCTGCAGGTCGAGCGTCCGTTCGAATGCTGACGCTGCGCCGGCGTCGGCGCCAACCGGGGCCGGTGCGGCAGTGGAGGGCGAAGCCGC
>JBGSTR010000416.1:0-5306 GCA_041736365.1 Chromatiaceae bacterium
CGCCGCGCCGGCGGTGCCCCGCGTGCCGGAGGATGGCGGCAACAGCCGTTGCCGCGGCGCGGAGGCGCGTGCTTAGAGGTCCTTCAGAGAACCCTTGGGAATCACCGATTCAACGGCTTGGCGTCGCACCTTGACCTCGACGCCGTCGGCTACCTCGACCTTGGCGAAATTGTCGCCGATGTCGGTAATACGCCCCGCGATACCGCCCACGGTTACGACCTCATCGCCCTTCGCCAGGGCGTCGACCATGCGCTTGTGCTCCTTCTGACGCTTCGATTGCGGGCGAATCAGCAGGAAATAGAAGATGGCGGCGAACAGCAGCAAGGGCAGCGCGGTCATGAACGGGTCGGCAGCGCCGGCAGCCGCCGGACCCTCAGCCAATGCGTCGGAGATAAAAAAGCTCATGTGGATTCCCTGTGGCTTGGACCTGGACCGCCCGAAAACGCGAGGCGCGGCCGCGAGAAAAACCAGCCGCGCATTATGTCATAGGCCGAGACAACTTACAGCGCCAAACCATTACAAAGGTGAAAGCCTCCCGGACCGACGGCAGCTTGGCGACGCGGCTTGACCCGATCCTTCAGTGGTCATGTCCGGCGGCCGGCTCGCCGCGAAGCACGCGCCGCTCCCGCGCGAAGACCTCGAGCCGGCCGCTTTCGATGGCGCCGCGAATGCCGCGCATCAGCGACTCATAGAAGTGGAGATTGTGGATGGTATTCAGCCGCGCACCCAAGATCTCGTTGCAGCGATCGAGATGGTGCAGATAGGCACGGCTGTAGTGACTGCAGGTGTAGCAATCGCACATTGGGTCCAACGGACCGGGGTCGCTGCGATGCGCCGCATTGCGGATCTTCACCGTTCCTTCATGGGTGAAAAGATGGCCGTTGCGCGCGTGGCGTGTGGGCATCACGCAGTCGAACAGGTCGATCCCGCGGGCTACGGCGGCAACAATGTCCTCCGGCGTCCCGACACCCATCAGATAGCGAGGCTTATCGGCCGGCATGCGCGGGGCCAGGAAGTCGAGCACCCGCAGGCGGTCGGCCGCGGGCTCGCCGACCGACAGTCCGCCCACGGCGTAGCCGTCGAATCCGATCCCGGTTAAGCCGTCCAACGACGCCTCCCGCAGTGGCTCGTACATGCCGCCCTGGACGATCCCGAACAACGCCGCCGGATTATCCGCGTGGGCTTCGCGGGAGCGCGCCGCCCAGCGCAGGGACAGCTCCATGGAGGCGCGCGCCTGAGCCTCGTCCGCCGGGTAGGGCGTGCACTCGTCGAAGATCATCACCACGTCCGAGCCCAGGGCCCTCTGTACCGCCATCGACGCTTCGGGCCCGAGGAATACCGGCGCGCCGTCCACCGGCGAGCGAAACCGCACTCCCTCCTCGCTGATCTTGCGCAGGTCGCCCAGGCTGAAGACCTGAAAGCCGCCCGAGTCGGTCAGGATCGGGCCTTCCCAGTGCATGAAGGCATGCAGGTCGCCGCAGCGGCGGATGACCTCGGTCCCCGGGCGCAGCATCAAATGGAAGGTGTTGCCGAGGACCATCTCGGCGCCAACGCCGGCAAGCTCCTCCGGGGTCATGGCCTTGACCGTGCCGTAGGTCCCCACCGGCATGAAAGCCGGGGTCTCGACCGTGCCGCGAGCAAAGCGCAAGCGACCGCGTCGCGCCAAACCGTCGCTCGCGAGCAGCTCCAGCTCCACCTCAGTGGCCCGCCAGCCAGGCGGTCAGCCCGTGGAGATCGGTCAGCGCCAGCGCCGGGGGGTCCAGCTCGGCGGGCCACTCCCGGGCGCCACGGTTCATCCACATCGGGGTCAATCCGAACGCACGCGACGCCGCCACGTCCAGCCAGGGGTCGTCGCCGACGTAGATACATTGCCCCCGCTCGCAGCCGGTCAGCGCCAGCAGGTGCTCGAAGATGGCGGGATCGGGCTTGGCTGCGCCGGCGTCGGCGGCGCAGATGGAATGCTCGAACAATCCCTGCAACGGAGTCAGCTCCACGTTCGCATTGCCGTTGGTTACCGAGGCCAAGCGGTAGCGTCGCGCCAGGTCGCGCAGCGCGGGCTCCACGTCGGGGTAGGGCTCGACCCGATTGCGATGATCCATGAACAACGCCATCGCCTCCCCGGCCAGGTCGGTCGGATAGTCAAGCTCCGCCAGCAACAGCTCCAGTGAACGCCGGCGCACCTGTCCCACGTCGTGGGCGATGGCGGGCTCCCGCGCCATTAGGTCGCGACGATGCTCGCGCAGACCGAGCGGGTCGTATCGCTCCACCAGGCGAGGCACCCGCTGTGCGAGCCAGTCCTGCAATGCCGTCTCGGCCGCCTGAATCACGGGCGCGCAGGGCCACACGGTGTCGTCCAGGTCGAAGATGATCAAGCGATAGCTGGGGTCTGGCATGGAGACTGCCGGCGGCGGGAAAGCGACATTTTGCGCGTAGTCGGCGTTGGGGACAAAGGTTGCCCGGACACCGGCCGGGTGCCCGCTCCCCCGGCGACCGCGCTCGGCGGGCGACTTCAGTCGTTGGTGAGCAGCGCTTGGTGCTTCTGACGGAGCTTCGCGAGCTTGGGCGAGATCACCGCTTGGCAGTAGCCCTGGGTCTGATTGCGGGCATAGTAGTCGTGATGGTAGGACTCGGCCGGATAGAACAAGGGCGCCGGCTCGATCTGGGTGACCACCGGGTGCGGCCAAATCCCATCCGCGCTCAAGCGTGCGATGACCCGCTCGGCCACCGCGCGTTGATCGTCGGAGTGGTAGAAGATCACGGACCGATATTGGGTGCCCACATCGGCGCCCTGACGGTTGAGCGTGGTCGGGTCGTGAACCGTGAAGAACACCTCCAGCAGGGTCTCGAAGTCGATGCTTTGGTTATCGAAGACCATTTGCACGACCTCGGCGTGTCCGGTAGTCCCGGTGCACACCTGATGGTAGGTCGGGTTCGCAGCCGCGCCCCCGGCGTACCCGGGTACGACCGATTTGACTCCCCCGAGGCGGAGGAACGCCGCCTCGACACACCAAAAACACCCGCCTCCCAGCGTCGCGGTTTCTTCAGCCATCGGTGGTAAACCCTGGTTTCATTCGCACTGACTGTGTCGACGCACGCCGATGATTTCAACCGTCGCGTTTCTCGGGTGCCGCCACGGCCGAAAAATCGACAACCAGGGTTGACAGCAGCAACAGCATATAAGAAACTGTTGATGCGCTGAAGTTAACCCTTCAACGCACTCCTCCATCCTCCTTTGGTGGTAATCTATTAAGCGCGACTCCCCGTCGCGCTTTTTTTTTCGCGCCCCCGCGAACACCCTTGCTACAACCGGCGAGACGGCATCGTCTGGTCGCCGCGGACCCGCCGATCAAACCCGCCCGCCACCGATGCGGTGAACCCGATCCGTTCGCGGTCTCCACTCCTGCTCGTCCGGCACGGGTGCGTGTTGTAAGCTTCAAGGTCGTGCCAGACCCCGGCACCGGCGGGCGCACGGGCCGCATTCCCGGGCGCGGCCGCGTCCGAACGGACCAAGCCCAACCTTACGTCTCAATCCACCCGCAGCAGCGACAGAACATGCGAACCAGCCAGTATTTCGACATCAAGCGCGACCCCCAGGGCCGCGAGTACATGGAGGTGTTCCTCGACGGGATCGCCCTGCTGCGGTTGGTCATGACCAACAAGGGCACCGCGTTCACCCACGACGAGCGCGTCGCACTGGGTCTCGACGGACTGCTTCCGCCTCAGGTCAACACCTTGGAGCAGCAGGTCGATCGGGTCTATCACGGCTTCCAACGCGAGCCCAACGCACTGGCGAAGTATCAGTTTGTACGTGCCTTGCAGGAACGCTCGGAGATCCTCTTCTACGCGCTGCTGGAGCAGCACCTGGAGGAGATGCTGCCGATCATCTACACGCCGACGGTCGGACAGGCGGTGCAGGAGTTCAGCGCTCGCTATCAGAGTCCCCGCGGCCTGTCCTTCTCGCCGATCAATATCGACCGCGCCGGACGCGTGGTGCGGAGCTATCCCTGGAACGACGTGCGCATAATCGTTGCCACCGATTCTTCGGCGATACTGGGACTCGGGGATCAGGGTTACGGCGGCCTGGCCATCACAGTCGGCAAGCTGTCGATCTACACCGCGGGCGGCGGCGTCAGTCCCTTCCATACCCTCCCGGTCAAGCTCGACGTCGGCACCGACCGCCTGGACCTGATCAACGACCCCTTCTACCTGGGCGTACGCCAGCGACGCATCCGCGGCGAGGCCTATCTGGAGTTCATGGACCGCTTCGTCGACGCGGTGCTGCAACGCTGGCCGAAGACCGTAATCCAGTGGGAAGACCTGTCCAAGGACGTGGCCTTCAAGGTGCTGGAGCGCTATCGCGACCGGATGCCCTCGTTCAACGACGACATCCAGGGTACCGGGGCGGTCGCCCTGGCGGGACTGATCTCGGCCTGTCGGGTCAAGAAGGAGGCGCTGCCGGACCAACGTATCGTGGTGCTCGGCGCCGGGGCCGGCGGCATCGGCGTCGCCTGGGCCATCACCCGGGGTCTGGTCAACGAGGGACTGAGCGAGGAGGAGGCCCGCGCGCGGGTGTTCGTGCTCGACTCCCGCGGCCTGCTGGTGGAGGGACGTGCGATGGATGCATACAAGGCGCCGTTCGCCCAATCGGCCGAGGCGATCGCGGATTGGCGGTTCCAGGGCCAGGTTCCAAATCTGCTGGAGGTGATCGAAAACGGCCGGGTGACGGTGCTGCTCGGCCTCAGCGGCCAGGCCGGTGCGTTCAACCGGCCGATTGTCGAGGCGGTCAGCCGCAATACGTCGCAACCGGTGATCTTCCCGCTTTCCAATCCGACTTCCATCGCCGAGGCGCTACCCGAGGATATCCTGTCCTGGACCGACGGCCGCGCGATCGTCGCCACCGGCAGCCCCTTCGAGGACGTGGTTCATGCCGGCAAGACCTACGCCATCGGGCAGGGCAACAACGCCTTCATCTTCCCCGGTCTGGGGTTTGCCTCGATCCTGTCCGAGGCGAGCCGCATCACCGACGGCATGGTCCTGGAGTCCGCCTATGCACTGGCCGACTACACCGCCGCCAGCCATGTCGCGGAGGGCCGGGTCTACCCGCCGATCCGCGAGCTGCAGGAGGTCAGCATCCGCGTCACCACGCGAGTGATGGCGCGCGCGATCGAGGAAGGGGTGGCGCGCCAGGAAGGGCTTGCCGGGTGCGATCTGGACACCTATGTCCGCCAGCGTTTCTGGCGCCCGCGCCACCTACCGTTTGTGCGCGGCACCGACCCCGTCTGAAATTCGGGCGCCGCGCCGCGTCC
>JBGSTR010000426.1:0-1532 GCA_041736365.1 Chromatiaceae bacterium
GAACGAGCCGATCAGCGCGCCCGCGGCCGCACCTGCGGCCGTGCCGATGGCGGCGCCCCTGCCGGTCTCGGTCATCGTCTTGTTGCCCATGCTGTCGGTGGCGCAGCCGGATACCAAGGCCGCAACCGAAAGCGCTACGGCGGTGCGTTTGATGTTCTGTCGATTCATGACGTACTCCTTTTGTTTCAAAGATATTCTGATTCAGCCGCTGCTCGACGCAGCCGCTCGCCGGATGACAAACAGGCTCGTCCGGTCACAAGTGTTCCCGTACACCGCGGACGGCAACGGCGCATACTAGACCTCGATCCAAGGCCCCGGACGGTCCTGCTCGGCCAGCAGCGCCCGCTCGGCGAGCGATTCAGAGACCTCACACACCGCCTTCATTACCAAATCCGGGCGATTGTTTTTCTCACTGACGTGGGCGAGCAACAGCTTGATCGCGGTGCTCTGCAATGAATCGAGCAGCCCCGCCGCCTGTGCGTTGCTCAGATGCCCGAAGCGGCCGCCCACCCGCCGTTGCAGGGCGGGTGGATAAGGGCCGCTGCGCAGCAGGTCGGGGTCGTGGTTGCACTCCAGAATCAGCGCATCGCAGCCGCTCAGGGTGTCGCGCATGTGGGGGGTCACACAGCCGGCATCCGTCAGCATGCCCAAGCGGCGGCCGTCGGCCTCGAGCACGAACTGGCAGGGCTCGCGCGTATCGTGCGGGACCGGATAGGGTTGCACCCGCACGCCGCCGATCAACACCCGCGAATCGTGGCCGGAGAACAGGCGCAGCCGCGGAACCTCCGGCGCTCCCGTCCCCTTCCAGGTCCCCGGCGAGGTCCAGACCGCAACCCCGTAATGCACCGCAAAGGCGGCGACCCCCTTGGCATGATCGCAGTGCTCGTGGGTGAGCAACAGGGCGTCGATGCTGGATGGCTCCACGCCGAGGACCGCGAGCCGGCGCTCGAGCTCACGACGGCTGAAGCCGTTGTCGATCAGCAATCGCGATCGGCCGGACTCCACCAGGGTGGCATTGCCGCGGCTACCACTGCCGAGGGTCGCGAAGCGCACGAGGTCAGAAACCCCGCGTCGGGCGGCGCCCGGCGCAGCGCCTAGACCCCGGCATCATAGTGGGCGATGGACCCAATACTTAGCGCATTTGCTCGCCGATGAGCGCCAGGATGCGGGCTGCAGCCGGTGACTGGTCCGGATTGCCGTTCTTGTCGACCACGCTGACGCGACTCGTGGTCTCGTCGCCCTGAACCCGAATCAGGTATTGCTGGACCTTATTGATGTCGTCCTTGCGCCAGAACGCCATGCGCGAGAAGAAACCCTTGTTCTGGCGCCCTTCGGAGTCGACGTCCTCATAGCGGACGTAATAGAGCCCGCGGCCAATATCGCGGTCCTCCACGGCGAAGCCGGCGCGGTCAAGTGCCGTGCCGGTGGACCGCCAGGCGCGACGAAATTCGTCGGAGACCAGCAGCACCTGGGTCCCACCCTCGGTGACGAGACGCGGACGCGGGGCGCTGGTGGCGCCGGTTGCGCCGGTG
>JBGSTR010000459.1:0-15904 GCA_041736365.1 Chromatiaceae bacterium
GTAGGCCCGCGCCTCACCACCGAATTTCTTCGCCTGGTGCATCGTGATCGCCGCCGTCAACGTCGTCTTCCCATGGTCTACGTGACCAATCGTGCCAACGTTTACGTGTGGCTTCTTACGCTCGAATTTGCTCTTGGACATGAGCTGCACTCCGTACTGTTCAGATCGATCCGAAGCACCGAACGGCCACTGCCGACGGCCACGATATGGAGCCCATGACCGGAGTCGAACCGGTGACCTCACCCTTACCAAGGGTGTGCTCTACCAGCTGAGCTACATGGGCGAACACTCTATTCACCAGGACCAGCACACCGGACCCGCGCTGGCTGAGCGGGAACCGTATTACCCACCGACGACCGCGCTCCGCAAGTCCAAATGGACCCCGGAGCACCAGGCCGCCGCGATTCGGCTGCCTCGAGCGACTGGGCCGACGCTCGCGAAATTGGAGCGGGTGATGGGAATCGAACCCACACCATCAGCTTGGAAGGCTGAGGTTCTACCATTGAACTACACCCGCGGGCTGTCTATGGCCGTACCTTAAAACCGACTCCCGCCAGGGCGTCGCTAGGACTCAACCCGGCCCGAACCCCAGCTCTAAACCCCAGCGCGAACTTGGTGGAGGGGGGAGGATTCGAACCTCCGAAGGCTGAGCCGTCAGATTTACAGTCTGATCCCTTTGACCGCTCGGGAACCCCTCCGAAACAAGCGCCGCAGTATATGATCCGGCAATTCGCCAGTCAACACCGACAACGCCCTGCGCCGGCAGCGCCCGGTAAGCGATGACCCCGCGGTGCTGGTATCATCCCCGGCCGCGCGCTGCCGACCTGCCGGCGCGCTCGACCGAAGGCCGAGTTGTTCCCAGACGAGGAGACACCCCGATGGAAGTCACCATTTACGGCAGCGGCTATGTCGGCCTGGTCACCGGCGCCTGCCTGGCGGAGGTCGGCAATGACGTGCTCTGCATCGACGTGGACGCCGAGAAGATCGCGCTTCTCAATAGTGGCGGCGTCCCGATTTTCGAGCCTGGCCTGGCGGATCTGATCAACCGGAATCGCGAATCGGGGCGGCTGAGCTTTTCCACCGATGCCCAAGCGGGAGTGGGTCACGGCCTGTTCCAGTTCATCGCGGTGGGCACGCCACCGGACGACGACGGCTCCGCCGACCTGCAGTACGTGCTCGCCGTGGCCGACACGATCGGCGAGCACATGGATTCCTATCGCATACTCGTCGATAAATCGACCGTGCCGGTCGGCACCGCCGACCGCGTCGCCGCGGCGGTTCGGCAACGGCTCGCGGCGCGCGGGGCCGAGGTCGACTTCGACGTCGTATCCAACCCCGAGTTCCTCAAGGAAGGCGCGGCAATCGAGGATTTCATGCGTCCGGATCGCATCATCGTCGGCACCGACAACCCGCGCACGGGCGAGCTGCTGCGTGCGCTCTACGCGCCCTTCAACCGCAATCACGACCGCGTGATGCTGATGGACGTCCGCTCCGCGGAGCTGACCAAGTACGCGGCGAATGCGATTCTGGCGACCAAGATCAGCTTCATGAACGAGCTGTCGAACATCGCCGAGGCCGTCGGCGCGGACATCGAGAAGGTGCGCGTAGGGATCGGGTCGGACCCGCGTATCGGCTATCAGTTTATCTACCCCGGTTGCGGCTACGGAGGCTCGTGCTTTCCCAAGGACGTGCGGGCGCTCGAGCACACCGCCCGCACCCTGGGGTACGAGGCGCGGCTGCTGCAGTCCGTGGAGGCCGTCAACGAGCGCCAGAAACGGGTGCTGTTCGAAAAGATCGAGCGCTACTTCGACGGCGACCTGAAGGGTCGGACCATCGCAATCTGGGGTCTCGCCTTCAAGCCGAATACCGACGACATGCGCGAGGCGTCGAGCCGGACCCTAATGGAAGCCTTGTGGCGCGCCGGGGCACGGGTCAATGCCTTCGACCCGGTGGCAATGCACGAGACGCGCCGCATCTACGGCGAGCGGCCCGACCTGACCCTCGCCCCGGACGCGCTCTCGGCACTGGACGGCGCGGACGCGCTGGCGGTGGTCACCGAGTGGAGCGAGTTCCGAAGCCCCAACTTCGCGGCCATCAAGGCACGGCTGCGGCAACCGGTGCTGTTCGACGGCCGCAATATTCTGGACGGCCGTCAGGCCAAGGCGGCCGGTCTCGTCTACCTGTCGATCGGCCGTCCGCCGGCATCCGCGTGACTCACGCGCGGCCCGAAGTATCCGCGCCCGAGCTACCCCGACTGGGGTCTTGTTCGGCGGACCGCGGCGCGAGTAACATGAGCCGCCCGAAGCAATAACCCCAACCCCGACGACCGGCCAACCGGTCGCGACTTCAGAGGACACGATCATGACTCCACGCATCGTTATCGCGCTGGCCGCGTTTGCCTGCTCGTCCGTCGCATCGGCCGCCACCTTCATGGATGCCTCCTGGGCCGCGGCTGTCTGCAACAAGTGGAACCAAACCCCCGAGCTCACCGACAATCTCGGTAAGGATTGGGTTTCCAACGACGCCGGGCGCGGCTACAAGGTCATCCAGATGTACCGCACCAAGTGCGGCGAAGGCTCCAAGGTCGAGCTTGAGATCACGAACCAGGACGGCAAGGCCCATTGCGCGTACGGCGGCGCGGTCAAGCACGCAACCCTTGATCCGAGCGTGGACTACTTGATGAACGCCAGCGATGAAGACTGGGCGTGCATGGGCGAGGGCAAGTTCGGGTGTGGCGCGATGGGCGCTATGGCCACCATGAAGCTCAAGTTCAAGGGGCCGAAGGGCGAGGCCATGGGCGTCATGGGTCCGTTCGACAGCTTCCTTCAACTGACCGGCAAGGTACCCGGCGACACCGCCGCCTGCCCCTAGCCTAAGCACTCGGGCGCGAGCGCGCCCAAACACAAGACGATTGCTGCGGAGACGCTGATCGAGTGCCTACGGCATTCGATCAGCTCCGTTTTCTTGTCGCTCAGGGCGATCGAGAATGGCGGATTTTCCCTGGCCCGCACGGGATACGCGATCATTTTGCGTTTCACGATGGAGACGCGGATCGAACGCCTTCGCGGCATTTGATCGGTCCTGGCTTGCGAAAGGAAAGGCCCGACTCTCGAAGCGCTCCAACTTCAAGCACTCGGAGGCTCCACGCCGAGCCATCCCGGACCATCCGGCGCCGCCCGATTGACGCGCCTGCCGACCCCTGACCTTCCCGCCACAGCAGCACGCGCACCTACCGGGCCTGTGAGACTAAACACACCCGACGCAAATACTTGTATCTTTTTAGCGACTTTTCATACCTGCCTCAACGGAATGTATTTTTATCGCATTTCAGTTGACATGAATCAATCCAAAAACGATCATTACTCTGCGTTTTGTCATAAATTTACAACGTCGATTTCGGCCAACACAGATCCCGCTGTCCGGAGGACTTCAAGAATGCACATCAGACTTTCCGCCGTCGTAGTCGGCCTCGCATCCGTCGTCGCCATGCAGGCCGCTCAGGCCACCAACGGCTACATGTCTCACTCCTATTCGCCGCACGCCAAAGGTATGGCGGGCGCTGGTGAGGCCGCGCTGCCCCAAGACTCGCTGAGCATCGTCGGCAACCCGGCCGGTCTTACCCGCGTCGGCAACCGCTTCGATGTCGGCCTGGCCTGGTTCAGCCCGAAGCGCGAATACACGGGGGCGGTCCAGCCGCCGGCGAATAGCGGACTCGCCTTCCCGATCGGCAGCTCCGCCGTCGGCGGTACCGTGGAGAGCGAGAACAATAACTTCATCGTTCCCAGCTTCGGCGTCACCTACCAGATCGACGACCGCAGCGCCGTGGGTGCCGCACTGTTCGGCAATGGCGGCATGAACACCGACTATCGCAGTATCGATACCCTGAACAACCTGGGCACCTTCGCGGGCAACTTCCCGTTTGCGAACCCGCCCTCGTACAACAACCCGAACGACCCGCGCTTCGGCAGCCAGGTTCCGGGCACGACCGCGTTGGGCGGCGGCAATGCCGGCGTCAACCTGGAGCAGCTCGGCTTGAGCCTCGGCTACGCCTACGACGTGGCGGACAACCTGTCGCTCGGTGCCAGCTTCCTGGTCGGCTACCAGACCTTCGAGGCGCGGGGCTTGGGCGGCTTCCAGGGCTTCACCCAGACCTTCACCCAGAGCATGGTCGCCAGCCAGACCACGAGCGGCCAGTCGCCGGTCAACCTCACCGACAACGGCAGCGATTCTTCGTGGGGCTATGGATTCCAGGTCGGCGCCTTGTGGGACATCAACCCCATGTTCACCTTGGGCCTGTCCTACCGCACCAAGATGTACATGGACTCGTTCAACAAGTACTCCGACCTGTTCGCGGACGGCGGCGACTTCGACATGCCGGCGGTCGGCAGCGTCGGTCTGGCCTTCAAGCCGGACGACAAATGGTCCTTCGCGTTCGACGTCCAGCAGATCTGGTACAGCGGTGTCGATGCCATCGCCAACCCCAATCAGCTCGGCTCGCGCTGCGATCTCGGCGCCGCATTGGGCCAGCCAAGCGCGGCGGGCGCAACCTACGACCCGAGCTACTGCCTGGGCGGCTCCAACGGCGCCGGCTTTGGCTGGGGCGACATGACGGTCTTCAAGCTCGGCGTACAGTATGCGATCAACGAACTTTGGACGGTACAGGCCGGCTACAGCCACGCCAACCAGCCGATCAAGGGCCAAGAGGTCGCGTTCAACACACTCGCGCCGGCCGTCATCCAGGACCACTTCACCCTGGGTGCGAGCTACAAGCTGCGCAAGAACTACGAGCTGACCTTCTGGGGCATGTACGCCCCGCAGGAAACGGTCTCCGGCCCCGGCGCCTTCACCGGCCCGAGCGCCCCCGAGATCAAGATGCAGCAGTTCGAGCTGGGCCTCAACTTCGCGTATCTGTTCTGACACTTAGGCATCCAAGCCAAGAAAAAGCCGCCCTCGGGCGGCTTTTTTTATGGCGCGCACCAAGGCGCCGAGTCGTCAAGAAACGCGGCGACAACGGATGCGCCGGGGCTGGCGCGCCACCCCAATCAGCGTGCGCTATGTAGTCGATTCATCGCCGATCGGGGAAGCGTCCCGCCACCTGGTCAATCGGCTGAGCAACGCCATCAAGCTCACTGCCGGGGGGTGTCCGCCTCCCGCTGGTCGACCATGAAAAAGGTGAGCCGCCTGCTCACGGGACAGGCGGTGCCAGACGGTTCTGCCGCTCTATCGACTCACTCGATCAGTATCGGGAGGCTCGCCATGACTTCTTCGGCGAGATTAGCTCTTCATGCGTCGCGGCGGCGCACACGGCTTGCCGAGTGCTTCGGAATCATCGGCGATTGAAACGCCGATAGCATCACAACCAGTCGGTATTCAATGCAATTACGATGTCGCAATCATCCAGGGGCGCCAAACCTCGCCACAGCCGCCACTTTCAGACTCGAGTCTTAGGCAGCCGTGGCACTTGGTCTATCCGGTTGACCGATCCCTGCATTGAGCGGGGTCGGAAAAAAAAAGCCGACAATCACGACCACCTTAGTGAGGGACGCGATGCGCGCGAATCGATGGGCTGCGCTGAGGACGGGCCTGATGGGCGGCATGGTCATGCTGGCTACAACGGCAACGGCGGGGAAGGACCTCACCGATCTCAGCATGGAGGAGCTGCTCAATGTCGAGGTCACCTCGGTGGGTAAGAAAGCCCAGCCCTTGAGCGATGCCGCCGCCGCCGTGTTTGTAATCAGCAACGAGGATATCCGCCGCAGCGGCGCCACCAACGTGCCCGAGGCGTTACGCATGGTGCCCGGTCTCGCGGTCAAGCGCCTCGACGCCAACAAGTGGGCGATCTCTGCGCGTGGCTTCAGTAGCCGTTTCGCCAACAAGCTGCTGGTGCTGATCGATGGGATCACCGTCTATACACCGAGTTTCTCGGGCGTCTACTGGGAATACCAGGACATGATGCTCGCCGATATCGACCGGATCGAGGTGATCCGCGGTCCCGGGGCAACGCTCTGGGGTGCGAATGCGGTCAACGGGGTGATCAACATCATCACGAAGTCGGCCGCCGCCACCCAGGGCGGGCTGGCCATCGTAGGTGCAGGAAACGAGGAGAGCACCATCGGAGCCCTGCGGTATGGCGGGCAGCCGCTACCGAATACGTTCGCCAGAGTCTATGCCAAGTACAACGCGCGGGACTCGCTGGTCACCATCTTCGGCGAGGACGGACAAGACGCCTGGGACTTCGGTCAAGGTGGGTTCCGGGTCGACTCCTCCTTTGGGTCCGGAGACCGCGCCACCGTCGAGGGTAATCTCTACCGCAGCAGCCTGCGCCAGCAACTGGCCGTCCCCGACCCGCTCGCGCCGCCGGAATTCACCCGGCCCGTCGATGACCATCTGAACGCCGAAGGTGTGAACCTGCTCGGCAAGTGGGGGCGAGCGCTGTCGGTGACGTCCGATGTCTCGCTGCAGGTCTACTACGATCACTCCGAACGCAACGAATCCTATGTTACTCAGCGCCACGACATCGTCGATGTGGATTTCCAGCAGCGAGCCAAGATCGGCGAGCGCAACGACATCGTCTGGGGCCTGGGCTACCGCAACATCGACGACCGGTTCGAAGGCACCGAGCTGGTGACCATGACGCCGCTCAGCGAGAACCGGAATCTATGGAGCAGCTTCGTCCAGGACGAAATAGAGCTGTTGCGCGACCGGCTGCGTCTGACCCTCGGCTCCAAGCTCGAACACAACGACTACACGGGTTTCGAGGTTCAGCCGAACGTGCGCCTGTTATGGAAGGCATCGGAACAGACTTCGTTGTGGAGCGCGGTATCGAGAGCGGTCCGTACGCCCTCGCGGGCCGAGCGCACTGCGAACGTCTGGACGCAGGCGGACTCGACCGGCGCGCCCTACCCGTACCCGCAGTCCGTGCTATCCCAGACCGAAGGCAACACGAGTTACGCGTCCGAGACCCTGATTGCCTATGAGCTGGGGCTTCGGACCTCACCCACAAAACGGCTGAACCTCGACCTGGCACTCTTCTACAACGACTACGATCAACTGCGAACCGCTGGAACCAATAACGTTCTACCCAATCCGACGTCGACCGGCTATCTGGTGGTCGATCTGCCCTTCGAGAATCACGGCAGCGGCAACGGCTACGGACTGGAGCTGGCCGCCGACCTCCAGGTGAGGGATTGGTGGCGCCTGGCCCTGGCTTACAGCTACCTGGACCTGGACCTGAAGGCAAGCGCCGATACCCCGGACACCAGCAACGATACCCTCTCCCGCACCGATCCCCGCCAGCAGCTCTCTCTGCGCTCGCTGATGAATCCACGCGCGGACATCGACTTCGACATCTGGCTCCGGTACTCGGATCAGACCTATCCCGCGTTCAACGTCGGCCTCTACAGCAGCGAGCGCATTCCCGCCTATTGGGAGCTCACCCTGCGCCTGGCGTGGCGGCCGCGTTCCAATATCGAGCTCGCGGTCGTCGGCCAAAACCTCCTCAATCCGTCGCACCAGGAAGGCTACCAGGATGCCTTTGGGGCTGTGCCGCTGGAGCTCCAGCGCGGCGTATACGGCACCATCCGCTTGGAGTTTTAGGCGTAACCATCGATGGATGCCCGACTGCGGCAGGCGAGACGCCGGCGCCTGCGCCAAGTCACCCTGAAACTCCTGTTCATCTTGCTGACGGCCACTGCGGCAGCGCTTGCTGATGTGGAGGAAGCCGAGCTCGAAGCGGCCTATCTCTATAACTATTTCAAGTTCGTGGTTTGGCCGTCCGGTGCCTTGCCGAGCCCCGGCGCACCGTTGGTCCTTTGTATCTACGGACGCGCCCACGCGAGTGAGGCGATCGAAGCCCTGGACGGCAAGCCTGCACAGGGACATCCAATTCGCGTCGATCGTCTGTCCCGCGGAGATTCGCTGGGCAGCTGCCATGTCGTCTATGTGAACAGCTCCGAATCGCCTTACCTCTCCCCGCTGCTGCGCGCCGTGGCCGGCCGACCAGCGCTCACGGTCAGCGCGATACCCGGGTTCGCCGCCGCTGGCGGCATGATCGGGTTCGTCAAAGAGGACAACCGGCTGCGCTTCGAGATCAACACGGCGAGCGCCGCCGCCGTCGGCTTGCGGATCAGCTCCCAACTCCTGAAGCTGGCGACCCGCGTGGTGCAGGAGTAAGCGCGATGGGCTGGCTCCGACATCTGTCCATTCGCTACAAGCTGATGCTCTTGATGCTGTTGGTCGCAACCATCGTGTTGGGGCTGTCTAGCCTGGTCCACGTGCTCAATGAGCGCGAGAACCTGCAGCGCACAGCGCTCAGCGAGCTGCACGCCCTCGCGGATATGCTGGCGTACAATGTTGCCTCCGCATTGACCTTCAACGATGCCGAGGCGGCGCGCAAAACCTTGGCCGCGTTGGCAGGGCGGTCGCAGCTGCTGGGTGCCTATGTCTATGGCAAGGATGGCGCCTTGTTCGCCTCCTATCCCGTCGGTGCAGGGGCATCCGAGCCGCCCCCCTTCACCGAAGCCAACAGCAGCATCGCCACCGATCGCGGCCAGATGCGCGTCATCCAGACCATCGCAGTCGACGGTGAGACCATCGGCCATGTCGATCTCGTCGACGGTCTCGATCGAGTCCGTTCTGCACTAAACCGTTCCTTGTATATCAGTCTGGCCATCTTCGCGGTCGCCGTGGTCGCGGCAATGCTCCTGGCCCACTGGCTACAGCGCCTGGTCTCCAATCCGATCTTGTCCCTCACGGCGGCCATGGAAGCCGTTTCCAGCAAGAAGGACTACAGCGTCCGGGTCCGCGACAACCGGAAAGACGAGCTTGGCTCTTTGGTGCAGGGATTCAATGGCATGCTGGACCAGATCCAGCAACGCGACAGCGCCCTCGAAGGTTATAAAGACGATCTGGAGCGCCAGGTTGCCGAACGGACGCGTGAGCTGGAGCGCACGGTCGCGGCACTGGCGAAGGCGCGTGACCGGGCAGAGGGGGCCAGCCGGGCCAAGAGCGACTTTCTGGCCACCATGAGTCACGAGATCCGCACCCCCATGAACGGCGTTCTGGGTATGGCGGAATTGTTGCTGAAGACGCGGCTCGACGATCGTCAACTGCGTTTCGCCGAGACGATCCGGCATTCAGGCGACGCGCTGCTTGCCATCATCAATGACATCCTCGACTTCTCGAAGATCGAAGCCGGCAAGATGAGCCTGGATCGGCGCGCTTTTTATTTGCCCGCGCTGATCAAAGACACCACGCAGCTGTTTTCCGAGGCCGCGAGCGCCAAGGGGCTGGTCCTGACCGTCAGCCTGGCGCCCGAGCTGCCGATCAGGGTTAATGGCGACGAGTCTCGATTGCGCCAGGTTCTAATCAATCTAATTGGGAATGCGGTGAAATTCACCGAGCAGGGTGCGATTGGCGTTCACGCAAAACTTAGCCAACTCCCGGGCAATGATTCCACCGTCATGATCGAGGTCCGAGATACGGGTCCGGGCATCGATCCAGACCAGCAGCGAAGCATTTTCGAGGCATTCTCCCAAGGCGATGGGTCAACGACGCGAAAATATGGCGGCACCGGGCTGGGACTAGCCATCTGCAATCAACTCGCCCGATTGATGGGTGGCGACATCCGTGTGGAGAGCAAACCCGGGCAGGGGGCCCGGTTTACGCTGGAGGCTCGACTCGATCCTGCCACCGAGCAGGCGACCGCCCCGGGGAAATCCCACGATTACGCGCTGGGGGCGGCTAATCCGCCAAGCGACGACGCAAACCCCCGGGCATTGGCCGGGCGCGTTCTTCTGGTCGAGGACAATCCGGTGAACCAGGAGATGGCCTGTCTCATGCTGGAGGACCTGGGTCTGCACGTTGGAATTGCGAGTAACGGCGAGGAGGCTGTGCAGGCCTTTGCGGCAGGCGGGTTCGAGCTGATTCTGATGGACTGCCATATGCCGGTGATGGATGGGTTCGCCGCCGCACGCGAGATACGCAAGCGGGAATTGGCTCGGAACGAGGTGCCTGTTCCCATCATTGCACTGACGGCTAATGTTCAAAAAGACGTCCAGAACCGGTGTATCGAGGCCGGTATGGACGGGTATCTCAGCAAGCCGTTTAAACAGCGACAACTGCACGCGAAAATCGCGCCCTGGCTGGCAGCGGCAACGGAGTCGGCTTCCGAGCAATTGCCCGAGACGGAACCGAACGGCGCCGCATTGGCCGACGGAGCGCTACTCGATCCCGCGGTACTTGAAGCCATCCAGCGGCTCGGTCGGCCCGGACGGCCGCCCCCGCTGAGGAAGGTAATCGCGTTGTATCTGGACAGTGCACCCGCGCTGATGGATCGACTTCGCCACGGATTGGCCGAAAGTCATCAGGATGAGGTGCGTCTGGCCGCGCATACACTCAAATCCAGCAGCTTGAACCTGGGAGCAAGGGCATTCGCCGCAGTCTGCCAGCACATCGAGTCCCACGGCCGCGACGGTACGCTGGACGAAGGCCGGGCGTTGCTGACCAGGGCTGAGGCCCACTACGCGGATCTCGTCGCGGCGCTCAGGCGGCTGGAACAGCGGCTGGAACAATCGCCATGAGGGCATTTCGATCATGCTAGAAGTACGGCGCGGTAACGGCATCCGGGTGCTGATCGTCGATGACGACATCACATCGCGTTACCTGCTCGTCGCCACACTGGAGCAGGCGGGCATGGAGGTCACCGAGGCCGACGACGGCCAACAGGCCGTGGATCTGCTCGCCGAAGCGCCCCCGCCGAACATCCTGGTGCTGGACGTGATGATGCCCGTCATGGACGGCTTCACCGCCTGCGAACGGATCCGATCCATGCCCGAGGGTGCGCATCTGCCGATCCTGATGCTGACCGGGCTCGATGACGAGGACTCGATCAACCGGGCCTACGAGGCCGGAGCGACAGACTTCGTCGGTAAACCCGTGAATGCCCAGCTCCTCGTGCACCGCATTCGCTATATGGTCCGTGGCGGCCAGGTGACCGAGGAGCTCGTCCACAGCCAGCGTCATCTGGCCGCCGCCCAGCGCATGGCCCGTATCGGCCATTGGGAATGGGATCCGGACACGGGTCGTATCTGCTGGTCGGGCCACGCCTTGGAGATCATCGGCAGCCCCACCGATGATGACCGGCTCAATCTCGACCCACTCTTGTCCAGGGTGCACGCGCGGGACAAAGCGCGTGTCTCGGCCTGGTTCGAGACCCTCGCGCGCACGCGTGAACCCGCGGAGCTGAGTCACTGCATCATCGGCCCCGATGGTCAAGAGCGGTACCTGCGTCAGTTCGTTGAACCCCACGCGGGGGAATCAGCGCGATCAATCCGTCTTTACGGCGCTGTCCAGGACATTACCATCCTCCGCGAGGCCGAGGAGCACATCCACCGGTTGGCCTACTTCGACAGCCTGACCGGGCTGCCAAACCGTGTCTCCTTCCTGCAGTTCCTCGAGCATACCCTGGCGCTCGTGCGGCGTTACGACCGCCCCGGGGCACTCCTGTTTCTCGACCTGGACAACTTTAAGCAGGTCAATGACACCCTTGGGCACTCGAGCGGCGACCTGTTGCTCCGGCTTGTCGCCGAGCGCCTGGTGAGCAACCTGCGTTCGATGGACGTGGTATCGCGCTTCGACGGCATCGACGAGCGGCAACATCTGGCCCGGCTGGGCGGCGACGAGTTCGCGGTCCTGCTGCCGGAGATGAGTTGCAGCCAGGATGCGGCACGGGTTGCCGGACGCCTCCACGACGCCTTCGCCGCCCCATTCGCCCTGGCCAGTCACACTATGGTGATCACCCCAAGCATCGGCATCACCGTCTTCCCACAGGACGGCACCAGCGCGTCGGACTTGCTGCGCAACAGCGACATGGCGATGTATTACGCCAAGCACAGCGGAAAGAATACCTTCAAATTCTTCGATGCCTCATTGAACGAGGCGGCGCTCGTGCGGCTCAGGACCGAGAATGCGCTGCGCCATGCACTCGACAACGACGAGCTCAGCGTGCACTTCCAACCACAGCTCGACGTAAGCTCCGGCGAGATACGGGGGCTGGAGGCGCTACTACGCTGGCACCACCCGCAACTTGGCGACGTGCCGCCCGAGGCGTTCATCCCGATTGCCGAAGAGACCGGACTGATCCTGCCGATCGGTGAATGGGTCACACAGACCGCCTGCCAACAGCTTCGAAGGTGGCAATCCGACGGTTATCCCGTTGAGCGAGTGGCGGTCAACGTATCCGCCTGTCAATTCAAGAATAAGGGGTTCACACAACAGATCGATCGCATCTTGGGGGAATCCGGCCTTGATCCCGCGTGTTTAGAGCTTGAATTGACGGAAAGCGTGTTGATGAGCCAAGCCGAAGAGTCCATCCAAACCCTGCACGCCCTCAAGGCCCTCGGCGTGCGGCTGGCGATCGACGATTTCGGGACTGGCTATTCGAGCTTGAGCTATCTCAGGCGCTTTCCGATCGATCGTCTTAAGATCGACAAGTCGTTCATTCAAAACATCGAAAAGGAGCGAGACAACGCCGCAATCGCTCAGGCGGTCATCGCGATGGCCAAAACCATGTCATTGAACGTCACTGCCGAAGGCGTCGAAACATCGGCGGAGTTGCAATTCCTTAGCGCCAACTATTGCGGCGAAGTGCAGGGTTTTCTGTTCAGCAAACCAATCCCGGCGGAAGAGGTTCCGGAATTGATCAAGCAGCTGGCCAAGGGGATGAGATGAGTCATCCGGTACATGGCGCGCACCAAGGCGCCGAGTCGTCAAGAAACGCTGCGGCAGCGGATGCGCCGGGGTTGGCGCGCCACCCCAATCAGCGAGCGCTATGCAGCCGATTCATCGCCAATTGGAAGCGTCCCGCCACCAGATCGCCGAGCACAGCCTCGGCATCGGCCAGCCGATCGAGGATTAGCGACTCGTCCTCTCGCGACGGGCGTCCGAGCACATAGTTGGTGACCAGATGCCGGTCGCCCGGGTGGTCGATGCCGATCCGCAGGCGCCAGAAGTCCCGATCGCCGAGCACCTGAATGATGTCGCGCAGACCATTGTGACCCGCGTGTCCGCCGCCGCGCTTGAGCCGCAACGTGCCGCACGCGAGATCGAGCTCGTCGTGGGCGACCAGAACCTGCTCCGGGGGGATATCGAAATAGCGAATAACCGCCGCGACCGATTGGCCGCTGCGATTCATGTAGGTCGCGGGCTTGAGCAGCCGCAGATCGTTGCCCGCCACCGTCAGGCGGCAGAGCGCGCCGAAAAACCTGCCCTCGGGACGAAAGGTCTCGGCGTGCCGGGAGGCGAGCGCGTCGACGAGCCAAAAGCCCACATTGTGTCGGGTGGCCTCGTATTGGGCACCCGGATTGCCGAGCCCCACGATCAGGCGGATAGCGCTGTCGGACATGCTGGACTAGTGCCGCGGCAGGGCGACGGGAGGCTCCCGGTCGCCGGTTGGACGCGGGGCCGAAGCGGCCCCGCCACTCGGGGAGACTCAGTCTTCGGGTTCTTCGTCCGTATCGACCTGCGGCTCGGGGGCGATTTCGCCTTCCTCTTCTTCCGCCTTCTCCTCGATCTTTACAATCGAGCACACGCGCTCGTCGAGATCCATGCCCGGGTCCAGCTCCACGCCGGGAGGCAGCACCAGATCCGATACCGACACCACATCGCCGATCTTCATCTCGGTCATGTCGATGTCGATGGACGCCGGTAGATCCTGAGGCAGACAGACGATGTCCAGCTCGGTGAGTGCATGCAGGGTGCTGCCGCCGCGCTTGACGCCGACCGCCTCGTGCTCGTTCACGAAGTGGATGGGCACCGTCATGTGGATCTTCTCGCCGGCCTTGATGCGCTGAAAGTCCACATGCAGGACAAAGGGCTTCGCCGGATGACGCTGCAGATCCTTGATCACGACCGACTCGGACTTGCCGTCGATGTTCAGGGCCAGGATGCTGGAGAAAAACGACTCCTCATCCATCTCGTGAACCAGCTCGTTGTGCGCGACGCTGATCATTGCAGGCTCCAATCCGGCGCCATAGACGATGCCCGGAACCAGGCCCTGACGACGTAGGCGGCGGCTCGCACCCTTCCCCCCGTCGCTGCGCCCCTGCGCTTTCATCTCAATCGTTACACTCATGCTTGAATTCTCCGCATGCATAGACAGAAAAAGCCGCCCCGTCTCGCGACCAAGAGGAGGCGGCAGCGTCGACGGAGGGGATCCCCCGCCCCAGAAATATTGTCTTCCGGCCCGGTGCCCGGGTTCTCAGTCCACGAACAGCGAGCTCACCGATTCCTCGTTCGACACTCGACGCATGGTCTCCGCGAGCAGCTCTCCGATGCTGAGCTGGCGGATCTTCGTGCATGCGGCCGCATCCGGTCGCAACGGAATGGTGTTGGTCACCACCAGCTCGTCGAGCTCGGAGCGCGAGATATTCTCCACCGCGGGGCCCGACAGCACCGCGTGCGTACAGTAGGCAACCACCTTCTTGGCGCCGTGACTCTTGAGCGCCGCTGCCGCCCTGCAGAGGGTGCCGGCCGTGTCGACGAGGTCGTCGATCAGCACGCAGGAACGCCCGCGCACGTCGCCGATGATGTTCATCACCTTGGCCTCGTTGGCGCGCGGACGCCGTTTGTCGATGATTGCGAGATCGGCGTCGTCAAGCCGTTTCGCCAATGCCCGCGCGCGCACCACCCCGCCCACGTCCGGCGAGACCACGATCAGGTCCGGGTAGGTCTGCCGCCAAACGTCTCCGAGCAGGATCGGGGAGGCGTAGACGTTGTCTACCGGGATATCGAAGAACCCTTGAATCTGATCCGCGTGCAGGTCCATCGTGAGCACGCGGTCCGCGCCTGCCTGGCCGATCATCTTCGCGACCAAGCGCGCCGTGATCGGCACCCGCGCCGAGCGCGGCCGGCGATCCTGCCGCGCATAGCCGAAATAGGGAATCACGGCCGTGATGCGCTTGGCGGACGCCCAGCGCAAGGCGTCCATCATCACCAACAGCTCCATCAGGTTGTCGTTGGTCGGCGCGCCCGTTGGCTGCACCACGAATACGTCCCGGCCGCGCACGTTGTCCTGGATCTCGGCCATGACCTCCCCGTCGCTGAACTGACCGACGACCGCCTTGCCGAGCGGCACGCTGAGGTGGCCGGCGATCTCCGCGGAGAGCTCCAGGTTGGCGTTCCCGGAAAACACCATCATGTGAGTGGCGGGCACGGCGGTGTTCCTAATCGGCGGGTTTTCTGCGCACTTGGGACATGGCTGGGGCGCCAGGATTCGAACCTGGGAATGCCGGGATCAAAACCCGGTGCCTTACCGCTTGGCTACGCCCCAATTCGCTGGATCGGCCTCGTGGACCGGGTGGCTCAGTGCTGGACCCTGCTCGCCTCCAGGCAATCGAGCAGCGGTGAGCGGTTGAGCCCCGCGGCAACGAAGGCCTCGGTGGCCGCGGGCGCCTGCCGGCACGCGAGCAAAGCATCCGCCTCACGCTCGAAGACGCCGAACACGCAGGCTCCCGTGCCCGTCAATCGTCCGCCACCATGGGCATCGAGCCAATCGAGCGCGGCGGCCACCGGCGGATACGCTCGCCGCACGACGGCCGTGCAGTCGTTGTGCGCATCGCCTCCAATGAAGTCGGCTAGTGTCGTTGGATCGGAGTTTCGTGTCAACTCGGGGTCGGCAAAGACCGCCGCCGTCGGCACCTGGCAGGGTGGAATCAACACCAGATAGTAGGGCTGCGGCAGCTCAACCGGGGTGAGCTCCTCGCCGATGCCCTCGGCCCACGCCGCTCGGCCCCGAACGAATACGGGCACGTCGGCCCCGAGTGAGCGCCCGATGTCGGCGAGTGCGTCCTCGTCCAGCCCGGTGCCCCAGAGCTGGTTGAGGGCGACCAGCGCGGTTGCCGCGTCC
>JBGSTR010000524.1:0-1526 GCA_041736365.1 Chromatiaceae bacterium
TCGGCGCCTGGGGGCTGGATTCGCGGGGCGGCTGTCGGGAATGCGGCGCCCGCTGCGCGGGTGTGTTCGAGTCCGCGCCGGGCCACTGGGGAGCCCGTAGGCTCCCGGTCGCATTCTCCCGCGACTGACGCGCGCCGCCTAAATCAAATGCCGGGAAGGCATTTGATCGGCGTCTTCCTAGGTATTTTCCTCGTTCTCCAGGGCCTTCTTCGTAATCTCCTGGTACAGGCTGATGGCACGCGTATAGAGCCCCTGCATATCAGGCCGCTGATCGACGAAGCGCTTAATGTCTTGGGCGTCCGCCATGACCAGCGTGAGGTGCTCGATGTCGCTATCGTCCAGGGGCTCGCCGCGGTCCACCTTCGCCTTGATTTCCAGCGCACGAGGCAGCCGAAATTTCTCGAATCGTTCGAGGATCACGGTGATCATGCCTAGCTGCTTATCGGTGTCTGTCATGGTGTCGTCCTAGCTCGGGTTGATGGCCGGATACGCCGAGGCGCGGGGTCGGACCGCTCCATCGTGGCGCGGGGCGGCGCTTACGATACCGCAGCGCGCCGGAGATCGAAACGAGTGACGAGAAGGATTGCGTGGTCGAGCGTGGCGGAACGCGCCGAACGATCCGGGACTGGTTGCCACCTGTAATCGGCACCCGCTCGGAGACTCGGGGACACTCACGACATTCGTCCAGCGGGCTATCATTTGCTACCGTCGAGTTACGCCGACGGCTTCTGGCCGTCGGCGTCCGCGGTTAGGGGTACGGGGGCTCGTGTCTCGGGCCGACCATCGCCGGGAAGATTCAACCAGGCAAGACATCCGGAGGTGCAGTGAAACTCTTCCAATCGATTTTTGGCCGCGGGGAGACGTGCGGACGTTATCCCGAAACGCTTGTCGAGGCAGCCATCGAACGCGCCGTCGACGGCACCGATTCCCGGCTGAGACTGCTTCCCGGATACCGCAAGCACCTGCGCGAGCCGGTGGTCCACGCCATCGATCATGTCGTCGCACTGGTGGACGGTATGCCCGCGCCAACGGTGGCAGGGCGCAAGGAGCACGGCGCCGAGCCGCGCCTCGGGGCTATGTTTTCCTCCGCCGCGGACATGCTCGATGTGTTCAGCCGGGACACCGCCCTGGCCGATTTCTTGTCCAGCCCGGCGGGGACGGCGTGTCCCCGCGTCACCGCGCTGCTGCTGGCGGATCGGGTGGAGCGGAACATCCTGGGCATGGATCTGGTGGGCGACCAGGTGCGGGGCGATGTGCAGCAGGTCACGGTCAGTTTTAGCGGGCACCGTCTGCTTGATCCCAACGCCAGCGACGAGGAGGCCGGTCGCCAGCTCAAGCGCCGGGCCTTCGACCATCTGCTCGGCCTGGCGCTTCACCGCATCGCCAAGGTGCGCGTCGAGCGCGCCGATCTCGCGCGCCAACGTGATCTATTGCGGCGTAAGGTCACGGCGCTGGAGCGCGGGGGTTGGGGCTTCGACGTGACCGAGGGCGAGCACCCCGACCCGGGCTCTCTTTACCGGTGACCG
>JBGSTR010000533.1:0-2569 GCA_041736365.1 Chromatiaceae bacterium
GAGCATGCGCCCGCGCCAGCGGAGCCTACCAGGCGGGAGCCACGCGCACGTGCGCGGGAACCTCATTGGGAATCGCCGGCAGGGTGTAGAGTCGCGCGAACACCAGCGACCCGCGAGCCGCAAGCCCGGCCCGTTGAATCCACCCCATCAGGCCCCCTCGACGCTTTGCCGCGGCGATCGCTTCGGCAATGCGCAACAGCGAATCGAGCCCCGCGCGAAAACGCGGATTGTCGGTGTCGAGGGTGAGCGGAAATACCTGCCGGCTGATGGCGCTGGTGATGGTGAACACCCGGAAGTCGAACTCCGTGGGATCGATCCCCATGGCCTGGTACATCTTCGGGCGACTGTGGTCGCGCACATACATGGTCGCGTACACGGCAAGCAGGAAGAAGCGGATCCAAAGCTTGTTGTGCCCCTGCAATAGACCCGGGTTGGCCCGCAATATCAGGGCGAACGACTCGCCATGGCGATACTCGTCGTTGCACCACTCCTCGAACCACTCGAAGATGGGATGAAAGCGGTATTGGGGATTGCGCTCGAGGTGACGGAAAATGGTGATATAGCGAGCGTAGCCGATCTTCTCGGAGAGGTAGGTCGCGTAAAAAATGAACTTGGGCCGAAAATAGGTGTACTGCTTGGCCTTTTTCAAGAATCCCAGGTCAACCGCAACGCCCATGTCGGAGAGGGACTTGTTGATGAAGCCCGCGTGCCGCGATTCGTCCCGCGCCATATAGCCCATTAAGGCCTTGATGTCCGGATTGGTGACGTGCTTCTTGATCTCGGTATAGAGCACGCAGCCCGAGAACTCGGCGGTGATGGAGCTGATCAGGAAATCCAGGAACTCTTCCTTCAAGCCCTCCGGCAGCTCCTCGGCGTGCGCGGTGAAGTCCTCGACGCGACGGAAGTGAGTGCGGTTTTCGTCCCGTTCGAACTCCCCCATCATCTCATCCCACTCGCGACGCACCGGAGTAATGTCGAGCCGATCCATGGCCGAATAGTCGGTCGTGTAGAAGCGCGGGCTGAGGAGACTCTCCTGTTGCGCGCGCGCCGTGGATTCATTGCTCCGGTTCGTCATCATCGGTTCGGAAACAACCTGTTCCATCCCATCCTCCCGCCTTTTCGGCGATGTCGGTTTAGCGTGCGGCCGAGATCCGGCCGGTTGTTGAGTGAACGGCCCTCGTTCTTGTTATGGTGATGTCGTCGGGTCGCCGCCAGAGTCGCGCCTAGACGTTGGCCTGCCAGAAGCGCTCCATGGTGGCGGTCGTCTCAGCGGGTTTCTCCCAATGGGGTAAACCGAGGGTCGGCGCGATCCGTTCCGCCCGCCAATTGGCGTGCCCCTGCAAAAACTCTGGCAGTAGCTCGAAGTTGATGTTCGCGTCGCGGTCGTACAGCACCAGCGCCGGCTGGCTCACCTTGTCGTAGAGCTTGCCCGTGGCGTCGGATGTAAATAGCTGACCGGAGAGAAAGTACAGCGGGGCATGACGTGCTCCGGGCTGATGCGTGGTCGCGTAGGCATAATCGACCATCTCCGGCGGTACGGGCCCGACGAACGCCTTGCGCAGGAAGTACCGGATACTCGGACGCGTGGTAAGCCCCGCGTAAAGCGCGTGACTCAGTCCGGGTAGACTCAGCACCCCGTGGATGCGTTCGCCGGTCTTCCCGCCGGGCATGGTGCGGCTGCTGAATCCGGTCGGCGACAGCAACACCAGGGAGCGAACCAGCTCGGGCGCCTCGCGGGCCGCCGCAGCGGCGAACTCGGCGCTGAGCGAGAAGGCAACCACATCCGCCGGCTCGCCCACCACCTCGCGCAAGAGGGCGGTCAGCGCCGAAACGTAGAGCTCGGGTGAATAGCGCCGGTCCGCTCGCTCGGAGAATCCAAACCCGGGCAGGTCGGGCGCCACCACGCGGCGCGTCGAGCGATAGTGCTCGAACAGCGGTCGCATCTCGAAGACACTTGGGGCCGCATTGATGCTGTGCACCAACACCAGCGGCCTGCCGGTGCTCGGCCCGGTATCGTAGTAGGAGATACGCCCTACCCCGGGTATTTGAAGCTCCCTTCGCGGAGCATCGACCGCGTCGGGGAGGCGCGAGCGAGTCGTGAATCTCGCTTTGTTCCGAAGCGATAGGTCTAGGCTCTGCCCGACATAGACGTTCATTGACCCTCCCGGTTAAGCTGGCCCTTCACCCGCACGGAGCCCCCGCGCGGGGCCGAGTGTACGCGATCGTTGACGACGGATGTGTAATGATCGCCTGACAGTATAGCAAGCCTTTCACCTGGCGCCCCCCCGATCATGCAGCCGAATCGAGGGCAACGATTGCAAGCCTACGCTCGGCGGAACGTGGGGTTCCGGCCGAATTCCGGGCGCGGGCGATCGCTATGATTCATCTACCTTGACGCCCTCGATGCCACGCGCCGGGGCGAGGGTCCCTACACCCTTGCCCGCAAGCTCATGAACCGACGCTTGCTCCAACTGGCGACCGTGGCGAGCCTGATCCTCCTTGTGCCTGCGATCGCCGGTTGCCCCGGGCCGCTTCCCCGCGAAGCGCCGCCGCGCGACGGCGCTCAAGC
>JBGSTR010000568.1:0-9451 GCA_041736365.1 Chromatiaceae bacterium
CGCCGAGGTCGGCCAGGTGGTCGCGCGCGCTGGCATGGCTGGCACACCACACGCGCAGCTCCAGCGGCGCGAGTGTGATGGCGCCGTCCGTTAGGTCAAGCTCGGTGCCGGACCCCGGGGTAACGTCGCCGTAGAGGTCGAAGGTCTGCTTCACCTGCCCCAGCAGCGCGGCCGGGCTCACGATCTTCGATTGCGTCGCGGAGGCGTTGATCAGGGTCAGGGCGCCGCCCTTCAAACCATTCTCGTCGGCCAGGCGCAACAGGGCGACCACCTCCGGATCCGCGACCGTCAAACGTCGCTGGGGTCCCTCGACACCCAGGGCGGCGCATTCCTGCTTGAGCCCGTTGACCTCGGCGATGTACGGCGACAGATCGAAGAGCGGCTCCTCCCAGTCCTCCGGCCGCGTGCGCACCACGTCCAGGCGGCGCGTGAAACCGTATTCGTACCCCATCGGCATCATGACCCCGGCCGAGAAGGTTGCGGCGAACAGATAGCGCTGGCGGTAATGCGCTTGCAGCAGATCGACGTCCGCGATCCCGAGCTCCGCGGCGAGACGATCGGTGTCGTGGCTCTCCGGGAAGGCGACGGACGGGGCGATGCGGCGGAAGCTCTCATACTGCTCCAGCAGCCAGGGTGCTTGGAAATCCCACCACTTCGCGCTGTTGTACAAGCAGTCGAAACCAGCCTCGGCCAGGTCCGCAACCTGCTCAAGGGTGGCGCCGAGCGTCTCGGCAACGAACAGCAGGTCGGGGTGCCGCGCCCGGGCCGCGCCAATCAGCTCCGCCCACACCCGCGCCGGCACCTGGTAGGCGGCATCGCAGCGGAAGCCCTTTACCCCCAGACCGGCGTAGTGGCGCAGGTACTCGCCCCAGTAGCCGATCAGGCCCGCCCGCGACTCCGGGCTGTGGTAGTCGAGCGCCGCCAAGTCCCCCCACACGGTCAGCTCGCGCGCGTCCGCCGGATCGATGGCGCCGGGACTCACCAGATCGCCAGCCGCATCGCGCACGTACCACTCCGGGTGTTCGGCCACCAGGTCCGCATCGCGAGCGGTGTGGTTGACCACCAGATCCATCATCACCGCGATGCCCTGCTTGCCCGCCGCGCGCACAAAGTCGCCCAGCAGACGATCCGGCGACTTGCGCGATGTTCCCTGCGCCAAGGGATGCAGCCGGTAGGGGTCCTTGATGGCGTAAAGGCTCCCGGAGAATCCGGGGTAGTGGAAAGGATTGAGCAAGACCCAGTCGAAGTGCATCGCGGCGATGCGCGGCAGGTGGCCGTGCCAGTCCCTACCCTCCCCTTCGATGGGGCCGGCAAGCAAGGAAAAAAGGTTGTAAATCCGCGGTGCCGTGGTCATCGCCTCGCCTCCTTTCACTCCAAATTCTGTTTCTAGTGCTCGGCTCGACGTGCGCCGGCACGCCGCGCCAGCCCGCGATCGAAACCCAGTGTATAGCCATGCGGGTCAAGTTGCAGGGTCGCGGCGGACGCCCGCGCAACGGCGACGGAGGAGCCCGGGTGTCCGTCGCGTCCTCCCGGCGGATGCAACCCAAGGGTGCGGGCAGGCTCGAGCCCCCGGCCCCGCCGTTCGACCGCAGGCTCCAGAAGCGCGAATGGACACGCTGTATTCACTGCGGACCGGCCGCCGTCATCTACCAAGAAACGAATAGAAACCTATACGTCACTTTTCGCAACCGCTTTCGTCATCGTATTCACACGGCGCCGAAACGGGAGGTCCGTATCCTTCGCCCATCATTGCAGAGCCGAGAGGACCGAATGGGCGCCCCATCCACCGCATTGCCCGTCAAACGCAGCAAGCGCCTCATTGTCGAGCTGGCTTCCAACCCCGAGCAGATCCTGGAAGCGCAGGCACTGCGCTATCAGGTCTTCGGGGTGGAAATGGGTGCGAAGCTCAAAGGCGGCGAACGCGGCCTCGACGTCGATGAATTCGATCCCTTTTGTCAGCATCTCTTGGTTCGCGAATCAGGCTCCGGGCGCGTCGTCGGCTGTACCCGCATCCTTACCGATCAAGACGCACGTCGCATTGGCCGTTTTTACTCGGAGGACGAATTCGAGCTGGGGGCCATTCGCGCGCTCCCGGGCCGGCTGTTGGAGGTTGGCCGCACCTGCATTGCCCGCGAATACCGTGGCGGATCGGGAATGGCGGTCCTGTGGTCGGGTCTGGCAAGGTTTGTTCACGGCCACGGGTTCGACTACCTCTTCGGCTGCGCCAGCGTACCCCTGGGCGAGCGCGGCACGCAGGCGGCCGCGATCATGAACCGACTGCGCCGACAGGCGATGGCCGAGGCCGGTGTTCGGGTCACGCCGCGGTTGCCCCTCCCGCCGATCCCGGTGGCGGACGATGTGCTCGATGCCCCCCTTCCGCCGTTGCTCAATGCCTATGTCCGGCTGGGCGCCAAGGCCTGCGGAGCCCCCTGCCTCGACCCCGACTTCGGGATCGCCGACGTGTTGATGCTGCTCAACGTGCGCGAGCTCGATTGCACCTACGCGCGGCACTTCATGGAGCGCGTCAGCAAGTGTGCCTAGCGTTCCCGAATGCCATCTGGAGGTCGCTGCGAATCGCCGAGCATGTGCTTACCGGCACGATCCTCGCCGCCGCGGTGCTCATCGGGCGCCCATTCGGACTGACCCGCGAGCGCGTCCAGGACCTGACTCGCTGGTGGCACGCTCGACTGTGTCGCCTGCTCGCGCTGCGTGTGGAAGTGACCGGCGACTTGGCGCCCGCGGCCATGCTGGTCGCCAATCACGTGTCTTGGCTCGACGTGCCCGTGGTCGGGGCCCGGGGGCGAATCGGTTTCCTGTCCAAGGCGGAGGTTCGCGGCTGGCCCCTGGTCGGATGGATGGCGCGGGCGTCGGGAACCCTGTTCATCGCTCGCGGCGCAAACGAGACGAACGAGCTGATTCAGCGCATCGGCGAGCGCGTCCGCAGCGGGGCTGCGGTGGTGGTCTTTCCGGAGGGAACCACGACCGACGGGTGCCGAGTGGAACGCTTCCACCCGCGTCTGTTTGCGGCCGCCCAGATCCCGGGAGTAAAGGTCCAACCCGTCGCGATCGGATACGGCGCGAAGGTTGCCCCGGACCCGATCGCCCCGTTCATCGGCGCGGACAGCCTGCTGCCGCACCTACTGAGACTGATTCGCCACCCGGGCGTGAGGGTACGCCTGCACTTGCTGCCACCGATCGATGGCGGCGACCTTTCGCGCCGGCAGCTCGCGGAGCAATGCCGAGCGGCAATCGCCGGCGCCCTGGGCGTAGATGCGACCTCCTTGTCGATGGTCTCCCGCGGTCGCGACCCGGCAAATCCCCTGCCGTGCGCCGCCATCCCGAACGTCAGAGCGGCGTGATCGGCGACGCGCAGACGGGAGCAGGAGCGGGCAAGAGCCTGCAATTGGCCCTGGTTACCGAGACCTTCCCACCCGAGATCAACGGCGTGGCCAACACCATGCGCCATGTCGTGGAGGGACTGGAGCAGCTCGCCCATCGCGTCCACGTGATTCGCCCGCGCCAGCCCTCGGATCGAACCGGGGACGTCGAAGCTCAAGCACGGGAGACCCTGGTCGCGGGCGTTCCCATCCCGGGTTACCGAGGCTTGCGTCTCGGTTTGCCGGTCTACCGGACCCTCCGGAGCCTCTGGCGCGAGACCCCGCCTGACGCGGTCTATATCGCCACGCAGGGACCACTCGGACACGCGGCACTCGCGGCAGCGCGCGCCACCGGGATCCCAACGCTTACCGGATTCCATACCCAATTTCAGGAATACAGCCGGCATTACGGGCTCGGTCTGCTGGCGCGCCCGATCATTGGCGCACTGCGGCGTTTCCACAACCGCTCCGATAGGACCCTGGTCCCGAGCTCCGCGTTGCGGGCCGAGCTGAGCTGCAAGGGATTCAGGAACCTCGAGGTCTTCGCCCGCGGGGTCGACACGGACCTGTTCTCTGCGCAGCGGCGCCGGGACGATCTGCGCCGCCTTTGGGGATGCCCGACCGCGGCGCCCGTGGTGCTCTATGTCGGCCGACTGGCAGCGGAGAAAAACCTGGACCTCTCGATTCGGGCATTCCAGCGCATCGCTTCGACCCATCCGGATGCCAGGTTCGTGGTGGTAGGCGACGGGCCGGCGCAGCAGCAGGTGCAGCGCTCCGATCCGCGCCTGATCCTGACCGGCGTGAAGACCGGTGTCGAGCTTGCCGAGCACTATGCATCGGCCGACCTGTTCCTGTTTCCGAGTCTCACCGAGACCTTCGGCAATGTGGTTCTGGAGGCGATGGCCAGCGGGCTGCCGGTGGTTTCATTCGACTATGCCGCTGCCGGCTCCTTGATCCGCAGCGGTCACAACGGCATTACGGTGCCGACAGGGGACCCGGATGCCTTTATTGCGGCCGCGGAGGCGGTTGCCGGCGATGCCGACGCCCTGCTCGCCCTGGGCAGGCTCGCACGCTCGACCGCCGAGGGGCTGACCTGGCGCCTGGTGATGAGGAGCTTCGAGAGGGAGTTGCGTCAGGTCATCGAGCACCACCAATCGGAGCCTCCCAATGAGACCCTTCCTGCAACACCTGAATGAGATCGAGGGCCCGATCTGCAGGGCCTGGAGTCGACCGCGCCGGAACAAATGGTTCCTGCCGACCTTCGCCGCGATCAGCCGGCTCGGGGACGGCGTATTCTGGTATGGACTGACCATCGTCCTGCCACTGGTCAATGGGTTCCGCGGTTTGCAAGCGGCCGCGCACATGCTCCTGGTCGGTGCCGTAGCCCTCGCGCTCTACAAGAATCTGAAATCGACCACCCGACGCGCACGTCCCTGCCATGCCGTTTCGGGTATGACCCCGGCCATTGCGCCATTGGACCTCTACAGCTTTCCGTCCGGGCATACGCTTCACGCGGTGAGCTTTACGGCTGTCGCGGTGGACTATTATCCCGGACTTGCCTGGGTGCTCGTGCCCTTCACCGCCCTGGTTGCGTGCTCGCGCGTGGTGCTCGGGCTCCACTATCCAAGCGACGTCTTGGTCGCTACCGCAATCGGATCGGTGCTTGCTTATGGGAGTATTCTGCTGCTGTCCTGACGTCCCCCGAGGGCGAGGTTTTCAACCAACTCCTTCGCCGCCGGCAAAGACGGACTGGACGCGGCAAGGTCGGTCACGACTGCGGGCCCGCGCACGCACGTCGAGACGACCGCTAAACCCATTGGCAACCGCTTGCGCCGTCCGTCGAAAGCCCGTCATGCGTATCCTGATGCTCTCCGATGTCTACTTCCCGCGCGTAAACGGGGTCTCCACCTCCATTCAGACGTTCTCCCGAGAGCTCGCGGGCAAAGGGCACCGGGTAACCTTGATCGCACCCGACTACGGTGCAGCGGGCGGGCGAGCTCCGGCATACGGGGCGCGTCATGACCCCCAGCGGGCAGACGCGGCGGCGACACGGGGCGACACCACGGGCGCGGAGTCGGAGCCATTCGAAATCATACGAGTCCCGTCTCGCTATCTGCCGATCGATCCGGAGGACCGCATTCTGCGCGCGCGTCGTCTCCGCGCGCTGCGTCCGATGCTGGCGACGCGCGGCTACCAAGTGCTCCACATTCAAACGCCTTTCGTTGCCCACTACGCGGGCCTGGGCCTTGCGCGCAAGCTCGGCATCCCGGTGGTCGAGAGCTATCACACCTTTTTCGAGCACTACCTGGAAAAATACGTGCCGCTCGTTCCGCCATCGTGGTTGCGCCTGGCCGCTCGGCGTTTCTCGGTCTCGCAATGCGCGGCGGTCGACTACCTGGTGGTGCCGTCGCGGGCCATGCTCTCCGTGCTCCACGACTACGGCGTGCGGACGCCGGCCAAGGTCATTCCCACCGGAATCGATCTCGGCCGCTTTTCACCCGGCGACGGCGCGCGTTTTCGGCGCTCCCACGGCATTGGGGAGAATCGACCGGTGCTGGTCCACGTCGGACGGCTGGGACATGAGAAGAACATCGACTTTCTGCTCCGGGTCCTGGCTCGCGTGAAACGCGAGATTGCCGATGTGCTGCTGGTGATTGCCGGTGAGGGACCGGCCCGCGCGAGTCTGGAGGCGCTGGGCAAGAAGCTGGGATTGAAGGAGCAGCTCCTGTTTGTGGGCTATCTCGGCCGCGATGGTCCGCTCAAGGACTGCTATTGCGCCGGAAACGCCTTTGTCTTCGCCTCCCGTACCGAGACCCAGGGGCTCGTTCTGCTGGAGGCCATGGCGCTCGGCGTACCGGTGGTCTCCACCGCGGTGATGGGAACCAAGGAGGTGCTGAAGGCCGGCCACGGTTGCCTCATCGCCGACGACGACGAGGTGGACTTCGCGGACCAAACCCTGCACCTGCTGGCCGACTCGAGCCTGCGCGCCACGTTGAGCACCCGGGCGCTCGCCTATGCCAACACCTGGTCGGCGCCCCTGCTGGCCGACCGCATGATCGATCTATACGAAACGGTCATCGGCGAGGGCTGACTGGACACCGATCAAATGCCTTCCCGGCATTTGATCGGCTCGCGATCCGATCTCTTCGGAACGACTGCGGGTTGCGCGATGGTCCAGCTTTTCACGAAACAAAGGCTTCTCTTGATCTACGCGGACGCGTCACATCCGCCCCCTATGCTGTCGCCATCGTTGTCTGGACCAGATCAACCGAATGGCACTGCAAACCCCGCAAACCCTGGGCGACCGATTCGATCAAAGATTGTTCGACGCAATCTATTCGCGGGCGCTCGTCTACAACACCTGCTGGGAAGACCCGGCGGTGGATCGGTTGGCATTGAACCCGGGTGCCGACGACACCTTGATGGTCATTACCAGCGCCGGGTGCAACGTGCTGGACTACGCACTCACGGGTCCGCGGCGCATCCACGCCGTGGATGCCAACCCGCGTCAGACCGCCCTGCTCGAGCTAAAGCTCGCCGGAATACGTCGGCTCGAATTCGAGGACTTCTTCTCCGCCTTCGGCCACGGGTATCACCCCCAATTCCGGAGTCTGTATCGCCGTACCCTGCGCGCCGGGCTCTCGCCGGCTTCTCGGCACTTCTGGGACAAGCGCGTGGACTGGTTCGGCAATCCGCGCGGGAGCTTCTACTACCACGGCCTGTCGGGCATCGTCGCGCGTCTGTTTCGGGGTTATCTCAAGCTGCGCCCGCGCCTGGCGCACAGCATCTCGGAGCTCTTCGACACCCAATCGCTGGCCGAGCAGCGCGAGGTTTACGACTCTCGGGTTCAGCCGT
This sequence comes from Chromatiaceae bacterium, assembly GCA_041736365.1. Classification (GTDB taxonomy): domain Bacteria; phylum Pseudomonadota; class Gammaproteobacteria; order Chromatiales; family Chromatiaceae; genus JBGSTR01. The sequence goes on from JBGSTR010000568.1 coordinate 7,233, forward strand.
TGATGTGGACCCGCGAGGTCAACTGGACCTTGTCGCGACAGCTCACGATGAGCATGCTCGGCGTCCCCCACCCCCAACGCCGCGAGGTGCAGGACCAGCATGCGCTCGGAATCGCGGGGTTCGTGCGCGAGGCGGTCGAATACGTCGTTCGGCAGATCCCGATCTCCACCAACTACTTCTGGTCGGTCTACGTGCGCGGCCGCTACACCGAGACCTGTTGTCCCGAGTATCTGAAGCCGGACAATTTCGCCGCCTTGAAGGCGGGTCTGGTCGATTGCATCCGGCCGCACACCCGAACGGTGACGGACTTTCTGAAGTACACCGACGAGCGCATTTCGCGGTTCGTGCTGCTCGATCACATGGATTGGATGAGCTCCTACTATCCGCAAGCCCTGGCCGAGGAGTGGGAGCACATCTTCCGCACGGCGAGCAGCAACGCTCGGATCATCTTCCGCAGCGCCCACGCCGCGCCCGGCTACCTGGAGAGGCTGGAAGTCGGTGAGGAGAAAACCCGTTTGCGCGATCGCCTGGTCTTCCACGAAGACCTCGCCGCCGAGCTGCAACGACTGGACCGGGTGCACACCTACGCCGGGTTCCACGTGGCCGACTGCAAGGCGTGATCGGCATCGACTCGCACATCCTGCTGCAGCTCCTGCGGGGCCAGCCGCGGCATGGCTCCCACGCCGAGCGATTACAGGCCTTTTACCGTCCCCAGGCGCGCGGTTACGACGCCTTTCGCGAGCGACTGCTGAGTGGCCGCGGTGAGCTGATCGAACGGCTCGATCTACCCGCCGGTGCCCGCTTGGTGGAGCTCGGCGGCGGCACCGGGCGCAATCTCCTGTATTTCGGCGAACGCCTCCAGGGATTCGAGTCGGTGACCCTCGTCGACCTCTGCCCCGCCCTGCTGGAGGTAGCCCGCGAGCGGATCGCAGCGCTCGCCAACGTGCAGGTGGTCGAGGCCGACGCGACGCTCTGGCGCCCCAAGCGACCGGTGGACTGCGTCTATTTCTCCTACGCCCTGACGATGATCCCCGACTGGCGCCGCGCCCTGGACAACGCACTCGGGTTCTTGAAGCCGGGCGGCCTGCTGGGTGTGGTGGACTTCTACGTCTCCGCGCCCCGGCCCGATCCGGCACTGGTGCGCCACAACGCCTTTACTCGGCATCTTTGGCCCCGCTGGTTTGCGCACGACGGCGTGCACCTCGGCCCGGAGCGGCTGAGCCTGCTGCGCGAGCGGCTGCCGGACCATGTCCTGATGGAGCGGCGCGGCCCCGTTCCCTACCTCCCGGGTCTGCAGGTGCCTTTCTTCGTATTCGTCGGCCGTCGCCAATCCGAGGCCGGACCGACCTCACGACCTTAAGCGCGAGACACCGAAGATGCCCGAGACGCGATCGATCTTCCTGTCCGATATCCATCTGGGAACCCGTGCCTGCCAGGCCGATCGGTTGCTGGAGTTCCTGCGCGAGCACGACTCGGATTACCTGTTTCTGCTCGGCGACATCATCGACTTCTGGGCCATGAAGCGCGGAATCTACTGGTCCACCCGCCAGAACACGGTGATTCAGAAGGTGCTGAAGCGAGCGCGCCACGGCACCATCGTGATGCTCATTCCAGGCAATCACGACGAGGCATTGCGCGAGTACATCAACACCTCATTCGGCCATATCCAGATCGCCCCCGACTTTATTCACACCGCGGCCGACGGCAAGCGCTATTTACTCACCCACGGCGACGAATTCGACGAGGTCACGAAGTATCACCGCTGGATCGCCGTATTGGGCGACAACGCCTATTCGTTGGTCGTGCGTTTGAATGCAGTGCTGTCTTGGTTGCGACGCCGGCTCGGCATCAGCGGCTACTGGTCGCTGTCCGGTTACGCCAAACGCAAGGTGAAGACGGCCGTCAGCTTTATCTTCGACTTCGAGGCGACCGTCGCCCGCTTCGCCAAGGAGCGCGGTGTCGACGGCGTGATCTGCGGTCACATCCACGCCGCCGCACTCAAGGAGATCGACGGCATCCGCTATATCAACTGCGGCGATTGGGTCGATAGCTGCACCGCCATTCTCGAGCATCGGGACGGACACATGGAGCTGGTGGAATGGGGTAACCAACCGCCGGCCGCCAAAGATATGCGACTGAAGGCGGTCCCCGACCTCGAACCCGGGCGCTCGGACACCGAGCTCGATCCAGTCCTCCCGGAGCCGATGCCGACGCCGGCC
>JBGSTR010000576.1:0-4926 GCA_041736365.1 Chromatiaceae bacterium
CGGCACTCGCCCGACTCGCCGAGCAGAACGCCGAGCTCACCCGGTCGTTGGCCGCCATCGCCGCGCAGAGCGAGCAATTGGACGCGCAACAGCAGCAAGCCGAGCGGCTTGCCGCGCGCACTCAGGCGAACTTCGAGCGGGCCGAAACCGCAAAGGCGGTGCATGTCCGGGCCGAGGGGCTGGGCCGGCTGCTCATCGAGCACCGCGCCGCACTGCCGGATTTCGAGCTTCACGCCCGCCGGACCAAGGCACTGGAGCAGCAGATCGCCGAGGCCACCCTCGGCCGATTGCGTCATCTCGAGGAGGCCGAGCGGCTCGAGGATCCGACCCGAGCCGATCCGGGTCCGGCCGCCGCGGAGCCGGGTGCCGACTCCGATCCCGCGCGCGACATGTTGAACGACTTGAGCAAACATCGCGGCGACCTGCTCAATCGGCAACTGGAGGCGGAGGCGCAATATCTGGAGCGACTGGATAAGCTCAAGGCCTCCGAGGCCCGCATGCTGGACCTGGCGCGCGACTACGACGATTTCCTGAAGGAACAGTTGTTCTGGCTCCCGACCGGGGCCGAGACCCACGCGAGCGAGCTCGGCAAGCTGCCCCGGGAGCTGCGCGAGCTGGTCGCACCGGATACCTGGTCGCCGTTGTTCCGCAATCTCCGCAACCAGGTCACCCGCTCGCCGGTGTTCTGGGTGACCCTGGTCCTGTCGGCCCTGCTTCTGTGGAAGCGTCGCGCGCTGGTCGCCGCAATCAAGGACACGGCCAAACCGCTGGAAAAACTGTCCACGGACCACTTTCGTCATACCCTGCGCGCTCTACTGTTGACGTTGCTCGTCGCCGCGCCCCTCCCGCTCCTGGTGGGGGCGACCGGCTTGCTGGTGCCGCCCGCTACCGACGGAACCGAGCTGTCCCCGGTTCTGGGAAGCTACTTCGTGCGCATTGCGGCGATCCTCTACGTGCTGCTTGCGTTGCGTGCGATTTGTCTACCCGGCGGCGTGGCGACGGCGCACTTGGGTTGGGCCGAACCCGATGCGCGGCAACTCCGCGCGGAGCTGCTTTGGCTCACCTGGTTCGTGGTGCCGGCGGTACTGGTCCTGCGCCTCGCCATGAGCCTGAAACCGGCGGAGGCGGGTGGCCTGGTCACGCGGCTCGGTCTCTTGGCCGCTGCGGTCGCGATCGGGGTCTTCTTCTACCGTATCCTGCATCCCAAACGGGGCCTGCTGCGACACCAGCTGCACAGCGCCGACCCCGCGCTCATATACCGCGCGTTTCCGCTCTGGTTCCCGCTCCTGATCGCCTTCCCAATGCTGCTTCTGGGGCTGGTCTGGAACGGCTACGTCTACACGACGCACATCCTGTCGGACGCATTTTTGACCACCGTGGTGATGATCGCGGGCCTGATTCTCTTGCACGCCCTGGCCATGCGCTGGTTGACCCTCACGAGTCGCCGTTTGGCCTTGCAGGCGGCGCGGGAACGGCGGCGGGTCGCCGCCGCGGCACGCGAGCAGGGAGACGCGCAGGGGTCGGAGACTGCGGAGCCGACACCGTCGGAGGAGGCCGACCTGGACCTCGTGGCGACCAGCAAGGACAGTCTCGCCCTGCTGCGCATCAGCACCGCGTTTGCCGCCGCGCTTGGCCTGTACCTGATCTGGTCGGGGGTGTTTCCCGCCTTGGGTGTGCTAGACGAGGTGACCCTGTGGCACCACACGAGCATCGTGGACGGGGAGCCGCGCAACCTGCCGGTCACGCTGGCGGATCTCGGTCTGGCGTTGTTGTACCTGATCGCCACGGCGGTGCTGGCCGCGCGGCTGCCCGCGCTGCTGAACATGATCATGGCGCAGAGCCTCAAGATTGGCGCGGGGAGCCGTTACACCATCTCGACGCTGACCACCTACGCCGTGGTTGCCCTTGGCACCGTGCTGGCGCTCAACACCATCGGCGCCGAGTGGTCGCAGCTGCAATGGCTCGTCGCGGCACTTGGCGTGGGCATCGGCTTCGGCCTGCAGGAGATCGTGGCCAACTTCATCAGCGGCCTGATCATCCTGTTCGAGCGCCCGATTCGCATCGGCGACATCGTCACCGTGGGCGACACCGACGGGGTCGTGACCAAGATCCGCATTCGTGCCACCACCATCCGCAACTGGGATCGCAAGGAGCTTCTGGTCCCCAACAAGGAGTTCATCACCGGGCGTCTGCTGAACTGGTCGCTTTCGGATCAGGTCACGCGGGTGATGGTCGTGGTGGGGGTCGCCTACGCCACCGACGTCGACCGGGCCCACGCCCTGATGCGCGAAGCGGCGAAGGAGCACGCGCGCGTGTTGGAAGACCCCGCGCCAGTCCTCTCGTTCGAGGCCTTTGGCGACAACTCGCTAACCCTCGTCTTGCGCGCCTATATCGACGACCTCGACTACCGGCTCTCGACTATTACCGATCTGCACAAGGCGATCAACCGCAAGTTTCAGCAGGCGGGAATCAGCATCGCCTTCCCCCAGCGCGATCTGCACCTGGACATGCGCGAGCCGCTGCGGGTCACGATCGAAGGGGCGCGGTCGGCAGGGCAATCGGAGTCGGGCGCGGCGCCGAGCCACGGCGGGCGTCCGGGACCGAGCTTCCAGGAATCCTAATCAAAACAACCCGGCTATTTGCCAAAAGGAGCTACAAGTTGAAAGACATCAGAGCCAATGCCTCGCCTTGGATGACCGGCATCGTGCTGGTAGCGGCGGTGGCCGCGGGAGGCTGCGCATCCACTCAATCCACCCTATTCGGCAGCGGCACCAGCGTGACCGCCAGCGATCCGTCTCGCATGACGCAGAGCGGGTTTCTGTCGGACTACAAACGGCTCAAGCCGGTGACCTGGACGGACGGCATTCAGTGCTGGCGGGAGTCCAAGCTAGACGCCAAGAAATTTGACAAGGTGATGATCTCGCGTATGACGGTGACCCTGAAACCGGGGCAGGACCAGGGGATCGATCCCACCGACCTCAAGACGCTGACGGACTATTTCCACGCCTCGATGGTGAAGGCGCTCAAGCCGCAGATGCAGGTGGTCGATCAGGCGGGACCCGGCGTGCTGGTGATGCGTATCGCACTGACCAACCTGGTGCCGACCAAGGTCACCGAGAGCGTGACCGGGACGGTGGTGCCCTACGCCTTTGTGGTCGAGGCCGGCTCCGGCGTGGCCACCGGGCGTCCGGCCGGATCTACGCCGTATCTGGGCGAGACCGGCATGGAGATGCAGTTCCGCGACGGTGCCTCGGGGAAGATTCTTGCCGAGTGTCGCGACACGGAGATTGGGCGCAAGTATGCGGCCGAGCTCGATTCGGGCGCAGCGGGCGCCGCGCAGACCTGGGCCAGCGGCTATGTGAACTCGTTCCAAAGCTGGTCGTATGCGAAGAACGCGTTCGACAAGTGGTCGACACTGACCGCCGAGCGCCTGGCTGCGCTACGCGGAGCGGCGCCGGCGCCGTAGAAGCGAGCCGATCAAATGCCGTTCCGGCATTTGATCGGCTCGCGGTCCGCGAGGCGCGAGTCTCGGACCGCTCGATATTCTTGCCGCTCAACGTCGCCTATCGGATCCAGTCGATCAGGTGCATCAACGGGTTCCCGGCCCCCTCGGGACTGATCGCTCGTCCGCGTACGCTCTGGCCGGCCTCGATGACGGAGTCCGGGTCGCTGCTGATCAGCGGATGCCAGCGCGGCAGCGGCTTGCCTTCCGCCAGCAAGCGATAGGCGCAGGTTTCCGGTAGCCACGTCGGGTCTTCGAGCACGGCGGGTACCAGGGTCACGCAGTCGGGCACGCGGCTGGCGCGGTTCGAGTAGTCGCTACAGCGGCAGGTATCGAGGTCGAGCAGGGTGCAGGCGACGCGCGAATAGATGCTGCGGCCGGTGTCCTCGTCGGCGAACTTCTCCAGACAGCACTTGCCGCAGCCGTCGCACAGGGACTCCCACTGCGCCGCGCTCATCGCGTTCAACGGGGTGCTCTCCCAGAATGGTTTCTCACTCATTCGATCTTTCTCGTAGATGGCCGCTGCGGCCTTTAGGTGCCCTATAATCCTGACCTTGCGAGCCCGCGCAAGTTTTGCGTATCGCCGGCACGCGCCGGATCGCCCCGCCACAGGGTTTACCCGTTGAGCCAAGGCCTCACCACTTCCAAGCTCATTCGCATCGTGCTCGCCCTGGGACTGGGGCTGATCGTGGTGCTGCTGCTGTGGGGTCTGTTGATGCTGACGGAGACGGGCTACGACGTCTGGGAACGACTCAGACAGGGGCCGTCGTGGTTTTTCGCGCTCTACGCCGCCGGCTTCGGGGGCATCTTGGTCGTCGGCGGTCTGATGCTCTGGAAGCTGCTGCGGCCCCGCCGCTCGGCGGTGGATCCGGCGGCGCGCCGGCACAAGCAGGAGCTGAGCCGCGAGTCCATCGAGCGGCGAATCGAGGCGGCGGCGGAGCAGGGGGTCGACCTTGGCGCGGTGCGTCATGAGCTGGCGCTGCTACAAAAGCGCAAGGAGGCGGGGAAGATCCAGGTGAGCTTCTTCGGCGAGATCAGCAGCGGAAAATCGTCTTTGATCAAGGCGCTGCTGCCCGATGCGGAGCTTGAGATCAGTGTTCGCGGTGGCACGACCCGCGAGGTGCACGAGTACCGCTGGGTCAGTGCCGGCGGCGACGAGCTGATTCTGACCGATATGCCGGGCACCAACGAGGTCGGTGCCGGGCTCGACGAGGTCGCCCGCGCCGAGGCGTTGCGCTCGCATGTGGTGATCTACGTTACCGACGGCGACCTGACCCGCAGCCAACACGATGACCTGCAGTCCCTGGTCGAGCTGGGAAAGCCCTGTATCGCGGTGCTCAACAAGACCGACCGCTATCGCCGCGAGGAGCTCGAGCAGGTGCTCGCGAGGATCCGCGAGCGGCTCGGATCCTCGGCGCGCGTCG
>JBGSTR010000590.1:0-13165 GCA_041736365.1 Chromatiaceae bacterium
CTCGGCAGACTGAACGGGGCCGCCACCGGCGTGGCGTTCGGCCCCACCCGCACCGGCGTACCCGCCGGCAGGTCCATCCCGAAGCAGACGCTCGCACCGTCGGCGGCGCTAAAGGCAAAGCCGTCCTGGTAGGTCTGGCGAACGTTCATCCGGTAGCCAACCCGCAACCCACCATTGAGCACCTCCAACAGATCGGTGCTCTCCAACGAGAACCCTGCCACACCGGTCAACGCGAGACTCGAATCCACTTGTCCAGCATAGACCACGATGCTCGCGCTCCCGCCGGCGGAAGCCCGTACCGCGTAGTCCCTCGTCGTGCCGCCGCAGCTCTCCTCCCACAGGTACAGTCCCGCATCCACGGCCGGGTCGTATACCGGCGCTCCGCACACCTCAACCGGCGGCGGCGGGGTACAAGGTTGGTACGTCGTCAGGTCAAAGGGCGCAGCGACCGGGGTAGCATGCGACCCCACCAAAACCCGCGTGCCCGCGGGCAGGTCAACGCCGAAGCAAACGTCCGCCCCGGCGGCCGCGTCGAAGGCAAAGCCGTCCTGGTAGATCTGGCGAACGTTCATCTGGTAGCGAATTTGCGAGCCGCCGTTGAGCACCGCCAACGTGTCGTTGCTCTCCAGCGAGTATCCCGATACGGCGCTCAAGGCTCCGTTCGCATCGATTTGGCCCGCATAGGTTACCACACCGCCGCCGCCGCCCACGGCGCGCACCGCGAAGTTGCGGATCGTCGCCCCGCAGTTGGTCTGCCACAGGTAAAGCCCCGGATCGGCCGCCGGGTCATAGGTCGGCGCTCCGCAGCCGGAGACCACCGGATTGCCGGTACCTTCGACCAGCCGATAGAGCCGGTTCGCGTCCAACGCGGTAAAGTCGTCCACCACTCCGCTCGGCCACCGTACCTGAAGATCGACTCTGGCGTTCTGACCCAGCCCGAAATGAAGGCGCGAGTGATTCTGATTGTGATAGTGCATACCGTTGCCTTGCTCGCGCAGTTGCACCTTGCCGTCCGGGGTGGTCGCAAAGACCCGTGCGCCGATTCCGTCGCGGTTGGAGGTCACGCCCTGGAGGTCAATTTCAACCCAGTGGTTGGTGTTGACGGTGACGTTGCGGAAGAGTTGCTGGCGACCCGTGTAGGAAAACGGCCGGCGAAAGTTCCCGTTGGTGACAAACAGGTCCAGCCGCCCATCCAAGTCATAATCCGCGGTAAGAACGCTGTCCATGCGCCCATAGATGTCTCCGCGGGCGGCGCCCAGCGCAGCCCCGGTGATCCCCGTGAGGTTCCCCAGACCATCGTTCACATACAGGATATTGTCGAGGTTCTTGACCGCGCCGGTGCAGCCGACATAGACGTCCAGGTCGCCGTCATTGTCGAAGTCGCCGGGTGACGCGGCCAGACACGAGCTTCGCGGTCCACTGATCTGGGAAGAACTGACGACCATTTGGTGTGCGGCGTCCTGCAGGAGCAGCGCCGGCACCGCGTTAGCGGGTTGTCCGATGGTCATTCCCCCCTCGGACCGCAAATCCGAAACGGAGACGTCTGCACGAGCGACGATTGCGGGGTTGCCGAATTGGAACGGTTGAATGAAACGCACGTACCAGCGACCGTTCACCCGCCCGATGTAGGTCCCGGGCGCGGTTCCGGACGACATTCCTTGCACGGCGGGATCGGTCGGCGAGAGATGCAGTTGGACGTGCGGGGCCCAGGTGTTGTAAACGCGGATATCCGCGCTCGCCGGTGGATTCGCACCGCTCGCGCCGATGAATACCTCGGTCAGCTGAGACGACCAATCGAAATCCACCAGCAGATTGCCCGTGGCAAGGAACGAAATTCCCCCGGTGGCCAATGGATCCGCCGAGAAGTCCGCGACGATCGTTCGATCGCCGAGCTTATCGGCCACCGTCTGGGCGTAGGAACCACGAGTCCCGAAGATGTCGGCCCGCAAGTCGCCGTTGAAGTCGCCCACCGCGAGGTCCGTCATGAATAGGCTGTAGAGTGCATCACCTACCTGCGGTCGCAGATCAGCGAACGGCAAGCGGGAGGTATCCCAGACCTTCCCCACACCGACTGTGGTCCCGCAGATCACATCCAAGCGGTCATCGCCGGAGAGCTCGGCCATGATCCCGTATTCGCAGTTGTCCATGCTCTTATAATTGATACCAGTCGCGCCGTCGTAGACGAACGTGCGTGACCCGTCCGCGGCCACATCTTGGCGGAAGGTCGCGGTCGGCTGTTCATAGAAGGTTCCATTGAGACGTGCCGTCACCATCACGTCGAGGTCGCCATCGCCATCGTAGTCGAGCCATAGCGCCCCGCGGCCACCGATTGGAGGCGGGCACGGGGAGGTCCGGCACAGAGCGGGGTCGTAGGGATAGACAAATCCCATTCGGGGGATACGATTGACGAAGCGCCCCGTACCGTCATTGATCCAGAAGGGAAACTTCCAGCCCGCGCCCGTGATCTCAAGCATGTCGGTGTCGCCGTCGTTGTCGAAATCCGCCGCGGCGAGACCGTGGGTGTCCGTTTGGCCGTCCCAGTTCAGAATGTCCAGCACGCCGAAGGGCTCGTCGAAGTCTTCGATAAACTCCATGAACGTCCCGTCGCCCTGGTTGATATAGATCACCGTGGGCGTGTACTGGTGCTTTCCCAGCCAGATGTCTGGATATCCATCGTCGTTGAGATCGGTCCACGCGGTTCCGTAGGTCTCCTCGGTATCCCGGATACCCGCCGTAGCGTTCGCTTCAACAAACACCGGTTGCGCACGTACCGCCTGCCCAACCACCAACAACAACAGACAAGCAGCGGCGCTCCACGCGTACTCAAAGCCCCGTTTCATGGCCTTAGCTCCATTTCTGATTACTTGCAGTAGTCGCAATTGCGTTCACGGAATTTCACCAATCCCGGCGCAAACTTTACTTCTGTGAGCGCACACGGATAAAGTGCCGCGCTTCTAGTCGGACCCTTAAATACAGTCAGTTAACTACCTTTTCCGATTAATGGCGGCGATTCGCCGACGGAAGGCATTACACGATAAGTGCTCAACGCTGCGCGATTGATCGCGGGGCGTAACCAGGGTCGCGAACCGACCGAACGAGGTTGGGATGGAGACTGGGGAGGAGCCGTCGGCGCGACGTCCAAACGTCACTGCAACGGCGGGAGGCCGCGCGGCCGGCCTGGCCTAAGCGATGTCGACCAACGCGTTCTGTTTGTCAAACGGGTGACAGCTCACCCGATTACGGCCACGGCGCTTAGCCGCGTAAAGGGCGATATCGGCCGCGCGAACGAGGTCTAGGCTTGATGTCTCGGCACTGGGCGAGACGGCAGCCACCCCGAGACTCACGGTGACACTGTCCGCCACCGGCGAAGCGGCGTGCGGGGCTCTAAGATCAACGACATTGACACGAATGCGCTCGGCCACCATGGCGGCGGCCTCGAGTGTTGTGCCGGGAAGCAGAAACGCAAACTCCTCCCCGCCGATTCGCGCCGCGATATCGCCGGGGCGGCGTACCGTGCCGGCCATGGCACCGGCCACGCGAATCAGACAGCGGTCCCCCGCGGGATGGCCGTAGAGATCGTTGTAGGTCTTGAAGTGGTCGATGTCCGCCATCACGACGGCGAGCACGGTGCCTTCGCGTCCCGCACGTCGCCACTCGGTTGCGAGCGCGCTCTCGAACAAACGCCGATTCGCGATTCGGGTCAATTCGTCCACGTGCACCATCTGCCTTAGCGCGTCACCCGCCTGAACCGACGAATCGAGCTGCAGACGCAACTCGACCGCGTTGCGGTAAATGCGGTGCACCAGTGCGGAGGAGGTAAGCATTGCTGTACCGAAGACCAGGATCATCAGGCCCATGATCAAATGCACGCGATCACCCTGAAGGATGAACTGTAGCGCGAGCGGTACCGCGATTGGAATTGCGTAGAAACGATAGGCGGCTTTGATGGAGGACAGTGTCGAAACAGCGCCGGCCAGCATACCGCCGAGCATGAAGGCGAGAAATACCTGATGCGGGAACGAATCGGACTGAAACAGGAGAATCCCAGCCGACCCCAAGGCACATCCCCCGGCACAGGCTCCCCAGACGACCACGCGCTTCCAGACCGCGTCCGAGACCCGTGCCCGTCGCCCGGGATCGTTGTATACGCGCCAAAACACATACCGCACGGCCACGACGACAAGCACCACGGCGAGCCAAGCAAAGAGCCGAGGCTCATCTACAGCGCCCCACAGGACCGAAACCAGGATCAGGCCATTGACCAAGTGCACAACAAGCGAGATCGGCAATTGCCTGAAGCACTGGTCGATCTCACCGGCAAGCAGATCCGCAGATCGCAGCGACACCGTTCCCACCCTCATAGCTCCATCACGGCAACGTGTCCCTTTCGGTTGCCGCGGGACAAGAGCCTAATGCTAGTAACTTTCGCCGCTCGCCGGCAGCCAACTCGGTCACAGGTTCGACAACGTCCACGACGTGCCTTCCAGTCAATCTTTTCGAGAGCGCCCGAGGTCATTTTCCGACAGAGCCGAATGCCGTCGACTCTTCCTCTGCACGGCCAACCGGGATCGGTTCGATCAAGCTCGCCGCGCCGCGCTCGACCATCAGCGGCCGGAGGGCATGCTTGATGTTCGCAAACAGGTGCGGGTAGAGGGCCTCCTCTCGGGCGAGCAGATCCTTCATATGCTCGCGTTGGGTGGGGGCCGAAAAACAGGCCGGGCAACTGTCGGCGATCACCGGCAGGCCGGCGCGCAGGGCATAGTCGGCGGTCTGGCGTTCCCGGCAATAGACCAGCGGACGGATGACGCGGACGTCGCCATCATCGTTCACATAGTGGGCCTTCATGGTGCGAACCTGTCCGCCGTGGAAGACGGATAGCAACAGACTTTCGGCTAGATCGTCCAAGTGCTGGGCCAAGACCAGCACGTTGTAGCCGTGCTCGCGACAGATGCGATACATGATTCCGCGCTTCATGCGCGAGCAGTAAGCGCAGAACGAATCCCCCTGCATACGGGTTTTTGCCTGCTCCATCAGCGGCTGCCGCTCATAGTGCCAGCGCACGCCGATGCGCTCGTAGTACGCGCGTAGCGGCTCGGGGTCGAAACCCGGGACCTCGGGATCGACCGTAAGCACCGACAAATCGAATCGCACCGGCGCATAGGTCTGCAGATGCCTCAGCACCGCGAGCAGCGACAGGGAATCCTTACCGCCCGAGACACCAAGGAGCAATCGGTCGCCCGGACCAATCATGGCGAAATCCGCGATTGCGCGGCCGACCGAGCGCAGGATCGATTTCGGGGGCTTGGCAGGAGCTTCAGTCATGGCGGACTAGTGTAGCCGCGTCCGCCCCGGAATCAGAAACGACGATCCGGTGCCTCTGCCGCCGGCCCGGCTGTTGTCCGCGTTTTGCGGTGGCCCGGCATCGTCAAGCGCCTTAAGCACTTGAAAACGGAGCGGTCCGGGAGTCGCGCTCCTCGGACCGCGAGCTGGTCACGCCGGGAAAAGGCATTTGACCAGCGAATCCCCAAGCGAAACAAGACTCACGTGGGTGGGTCGTTGGTTAGGTTGGCCAACCGGTCAACTGATCTCGATCTGCCGCCGTTCCGCCTTCGCCAGCTTCGAGAGATGAACCTCGAGGACACCGTCCTTGAAGTCGGCCTGCACTTGGTCCGGATCCACCTCCGTGGGCAGCCTCAGCGTCCGGCTGAACGCGCCACGCGTGATCTCCGACCGCATGTAGTTGTCGTCCTCCGCCCTTTCCTCGTGGCGATGCTCGCCGCTGATGGTCAACTGCTCGCCGCTGAGCTCAAGCCTGAGGTCCTCGCGCTTGACGCCCGGAAGCTCGGCTTTGACGAAGTACTCCGTCTCTCGCTCGATGAAATCCACGCGCGGGGAGCGCGGGTCCGCCAGCTCATCGAAGGGAGTCCACTCCGGCCACAGCTGGCTGAAGGACCTCAACCAGCCATGACGGAAGAAGGCATCGAACATGCGATCCATTTCGTCCATCGCGGTGAGATCCCGATGCGTGGTGACTTGAGCGACTTCTTTACCTTTGGTCTTCATGGCAACCTCCCATTTGGTTTCCCCCTAACACAAAGAATAGTCCCCGAAATCGCCCTAATCAACCTGTAGAATATGGATTTACTTATTTTTAATCATCTAGTTACGGATTTTTAGGGTCGCCGTGCGGGAGCCTTCGGCGGGGCACGCGACGGCAGTGAAAAACGGAAACACTTTATCCGCCAGAGGGTCTCGGACGCGAACAAGACCATGCAGGAAGCGCCGCCGTAGGTCCTTGCTGAACCCGCCGCCCCGGGGTTCAGGATCCAGGGCGAGGCATCGCGATCCGCAATCAGACGATGGCTATGCCCATAGACCACGGCTCGCGCGTCGGGAAACCGCGCACGCAAGCGTTCATGTCGGCCCCTCGCGGCGGTCTGGTGGCCATGAACCACCGACAGCACGCCACCCGGAAGCGCAAGATTCAACATCTCCGGAAGGCAATCGAGCAAGTGGCGCTCTGCCTCGGGCCATTTCGCAGGCACGTCATTGTTGCCGAATACCGCAAAGACACGCCCGCCTCGGGGCTCGAGCCGCGCGAGAATACCGGCATCCCCGATGTCGCCTCCGTGAACCGCCATGTCGCAAGTCTTGACGATGCCTGCCACCCGCGGATCCAGCCGGCCGTGGGTATCCGCGACGATGGCGACGCGAACCGGCCGCCTCGCACGACCTCGCGCGACGGTATCCGCTGCAACGAGAAGGTCGGCGTCCACGACCAACTCCAACGCGACCGCCCTCGCTCAGCTCATCTCCAGCGCGAGCTTGCCGGTAACGTGACCCGCCTCGATCAATGCGTGGGCCTCGCGAGCCTGTTCCAGCGGGAAGGTTTCCGAGACATGGATTCGAAGCTCCCCGCGATCGATCAAAGTGGCGCAGCGGCGAAGGATGTCGCCTTGATGCGCGCGCGCCCGCGGGAGGTCGCGAAGCATCGGCGTGAGCATCAGCTCCAGGCTGATGCGCAGATTGCGATTGCGCGCCTCCTTGAGGTCCAGGTTCGGGCCCGGGTCGAGGATCGTCACCAGATCGCCGTAATGAGCCATCGCGGGGACCGTGGCACGGAACACCTCCGGGCCTACGGTGTCCAGGGCGATGTCGACGCCGCGGCCTTCCGTCCATTCCAGCACCGATTGGACTAGATCCTCCTCCTTGTAATTGATGCAGTACTCGGCCCCCAAGGAATGGGCGAAGTCCGCCTTTTCCGGGCTGCTGACCGTGGTGCAGACCCTTGCCCCGGCGCTTTTCGCGAGCTGGATCGCCACATGTCCGACACCACCCGCGCCGGCGTGAATCAGCACCGTCTGTCCCTCCGCCAGCCGGGCCCGATCGTGCAGGGCCTCCCAGGCAGTCAACAGCACCAGCGGTGCGGCAGCGGCTCGGGCGAAATCGATCTCGCGCGGCTTCGCCTGCACCAGCGCACTGTCCAGCACGATGTATTCGGCGTAGGTACCGACTGGGCCACCGAGTCCGCCGTGGCAGAACCAGACCTCGTCGCCCGGCTTGAACCGCGTAACTTCGCTGCCTGTAGCCTCGATGACGCCCGCCCCGTCGCAGCCGAGCACGGCGGGAAGCCCGTCCGGCAGAAACGGCCCGCGCTCGCGAATCTTGGTATCCACCGGGTTGACCCCGGCAGCGACTATGCGTACCAGCAGCTCGTTCGGTGCCTGGATCTCCGGCCGCGGACGCTCGACCAACTGCAGGACCGCGGGTCCCCCAGTCTCCCCCATCTCGATCGCTTTCATAAGCGTTTCCCCTCTTGCCATGGTCTGATGTAATCGTTGTTGCAACGGCGTCTGCAATAGCAAGAGATGGGGGCTAGCACAAGTGTCGGACAACCGTTCAGGAGACGACGACTGGCTAATCGACGGACCCGAGCATGCATCGAGCACCCTGCTGCTCGCGCATGGTGCCGGCCAGGGCATGGATTCGAGCTTCATGTCCAGCATCGCTTACCTGCTCGGTGAGCGCGGACTGCGGGTGGTGCGGTTCGAATTCCCGTACATGGCCGGCATTCGCTCCGGCGGCGTGCGCCGTCCGCCGGACCGTGAGCCGCGCCTGCGCGAGGCCTGGCTGCGGCTGATAGACCACATCGGCGACGATCCGGGGCGACTGGTCATCGGCGGCAAATCGCTGGGCGGGCGCATCGCGAGCCTGATTGCCGTCGAGCGACCCATCGCCGGTCTGGTCTGTCTCGGGTACCCGTTCCACCCGCCAGGGAGACCCGATCCCCTGCGCACCGAGCACCTGCGCACGCTCGCGGTACCGACGCTGATTTGTCAGGGGACCCGGGATCCGTTCGGGCGTCCGGAGGAGGTTGCCGGCTACGACCTGAGCTCGGCGATCCGCGTGGAGTGGATCGAAAGTGGGGACCACGGATTCAAGCCGGACAAGACGTCCGGCCGCACCTGGGAGCGCAACTTGGTGCAAGCGGCGGACGCCGTGCAGGCGTTCGTACATCGCGAAATCCAGCGTTGCTGACCGCCACATCGCGGACCGGCACGCCGATCCCGGCGAAACCCGCCCACCAATCGCAACGACGTTCGCCCGTATCGCAACAGAAGCGCAATATTACGGATTGCGCCCGAGCACGGGCGCCTGCCACCGGAGCTACCGCATGTCCGCCGAGAACACCAACCACCCCGCGAAACAACAACGGCGCCTCATCGTGCGCAACGCCACGATCAACGACATCCCGGCGATCCGCGATCTGGTGCGCAAGGTCTATCGCCCGCTCGGCATGAGCGGCTATACGGCGGCAATGCTGCGCGGCCAGCTCAACAATTTTCCGCAGGGTCAGTTCATCGCCGAGTACGAGGGTACGGTCGTCGGCTATTGCGCGACCTTCCAGGTCGGTCCGGAGCTGGCGCTGAAGCCCCATACCTGGCGCGAGATCACGGCCGGCGGCTACGCGTCGCGCCACGACCCCGACGGCGACTATCTTTACGGGATGGAGGTCTGCGTGGATCCGGAGTACCGGGGCCTGCGCATCGGCCAACGGCTCTATGCCGAGCGCAAGAAGCTCGCGCAGTCCTGGGGACTCAAGGGCATCGTGTTCGGCGGGCGTCTGCCGACACTCGCCAAACGCCTGCACCGCTTCGAGAGCCCGCAAGCCTATGTGGACGAGGTCGCGAGCGGCAATATTCGCGATCCGGTACTGACCTTTCAGCTACGCAACGACTTCAAGGTGCTGGGCGTGCTGAAGGAATATCTCCCGGAGGACAAGGATTCGAAGGGCTACGCGGTGCATCTGCTGTGGCACAACCCGCTGTCGCCCGACGAGCAGGAAGAGAAGCGGGCGAAAAACTTCGGCGGCCGGCTTCCGGATACCATCCGCGTGGCGACGGTGCAGTACAAGCAGCGCCGTGTGTCGACCTTCGATGAATTCCTCGAAATGGTCGGCTATTTCGTGGATGTAGCAGCCGATTATCGATCCGACTTCGTGGTCTTTCCGGAGCTGTTCTCGCTCCAACTCCTGTCCATGGAGGACCAGCAGCTCACCCCTGCCCAGGCCATCGAGGCCCTGACCAAGTATCGCGACCCGTTGCGGGAGGCCCTGCGCGAGATGGCCATCCGCTACAACATCAACATCATCGGCGGCTCGCACCCAACCAAGATGCCCAATGGACGGGTGGAGAACATCTGTTACGTGTGTCTACGCGACGGCGAGGTGCACGAGCAGCCGAAGATCCACCCGACACCCAACGAGGTGTATTGGTGGAACATCGAGGGCGGCCATACGCTGCACGCCATCGACACGGACTGCGGCCCCATCGGCGTGCTGATTTGTTACGACTCGGAGTTCCCGGAGCTTGCGCGGCATCTGGCTGACCAGGGCGTCAACATCATCTTCATCCCCTTCTGCACCGACGAGCGCCAGTCCTATCTGCGCGTGCGCTACTGCGCCCAGGCGCGGGCGGTGGAAAACCAGTGTTATGTCGTGATGTCGGGCAACGTCGGCAACCTGCCGAACGTCCACAACATGGATATCCAGTACGCGCAGAGCTGCATCCTGACGCCCTGCGACTTCCCGTTCGCGCGCGACGGCATCGCCGCCGATACAACGCCCAACGTGGAGGCGGTGGCCTTCGCCGACCTGCGGCTCGAATCGCTGCGCATGGCCCGGCACTCGGGCACGGTGCAGAACCTAAAGGGCCGGCGCCACGACCTCTACACCACGGTGTGGAAGGAGAAGTAACGCGCCGGGGGAGGGATTCAGGGGCCGAACAACGAAAGCTGAGTGCCCGGTAGCGCCGGCGCGCGGAAGCGAGTGGTATCCAGCTCCCACCCGCCCTAGCCGGCGTCGAGCCCGAGACGGCGAACGGCCAGCCGGAAGCGTTCGGCGAGCAGCTCGGCAACCGGCCCGGTGCCGGTCATGCGCGCGCCGAAGCGGGGATCATACAGCCGCCCGTCCCGGCACTGGCGAATCAGACTCAACACCTTATCGGCGCGTTCCGGATAGTGAACGCGCAGCCAGTCCTCGAACAGGTCCTTGACCTCCAGTGGCAGGCGGATCAACAGGCTGCCGGCACGCGTCGCACCCGCAGCGGCGGCGCGATCGAGGATGCGCTCTAGATCGGCGTCGGTGAATCCCGGAATCACCGGCGAGACCAAAACGCCGACCGGCACCCCGGCCTCTGCGAGCGCACCGATCACCTCCAATCGCCGCAAAGGCGCGGCGGCACGAGGCTCCATGCGGCGTGCCAAATCCGCATCCAGGGTCGTCACCGAAATCAATACGGCGCAACGGCCCTCCCGCGCCATGGGCACCAGCAGATCCAGGTCTCGCAGCACTAGGGCCGACTTGGTGGTGATCGCAACCGGATGGCGGCAGTCGCTCAGCACCTGCAACACCGAACGGGTCGCGCTCAGGCGGCGCTCGATGGGCTGGTACGGGTCCGTGTTGGCCCCGAGCACCAGGGTCGCGGCGCGATATCCCGGCGCCGCAAGCTCCCGTTCGAGCTGAGCCGCGGCCTCGGGCTTGTGAAACAGCCGAGTTTCGAAGTCGAGCCCCGGAGAAAGTCCGAGCCAGGCATGAGTCGGCCGCGCATAGCAGTAGATGCACCCGTGCTCGCAGCCGCGATAGGGGTTGAGCGAGCGATCGAAGGGGATATCCGGGGAGCGGTTGTAGCTGATGACGGTGCGGCTGGTGTCGATGCCGAGCTCGGTCGGCCGGGCGGGCGGATCGCCGTCCTGCGCCCAGCCATCGTCGATCGCCCGGCGGCTCAGCTCATCGAACCTGCAGCCCGGGTTGTCGAGCGCCCCGCGGCCCCGCGACGGCTCGACGGGCCGCTCAGACATCTTCCACGTAATCTTGTGTGCCTTGGTTCACGTTTTTCTTTTTCGCTATATTGCGAGCTTCATAACGATACTCGAGATTCCGGAGGACCGATGCAATGGCTACTGCCAAGATCCTGATGCTGGTGGGAGATTACGTCGAGGACTACGAGGCGATGGTGCCGTTTCAGATGCTGCAGATGGTCGGGCACACGGTCCACGCCGTCTGCCCGGGCAAGCAGGCGGGGGATACGGTGCGGACCGCGATTCACGATTTCGAGGGCGATCAGACCTACAGCGAGAAGCCCGGTCATCGCTTCGCGATCAACGCCGATTTCGATGCCGTCAAACCGGCGGCTTATGACGCGCTGGTGGTCCCCGGCGGCCGCTCCCCCGAATATCTGCGCTTGAATCCGCGGGTGATCGAGATCGTTCGTCACTTCGCCGCCGGAGACAAGCCGATCGCATCGGTATGTCACGGGCAACAGATCCTGGCCGCGGCCGGGGTGCTCGAGGGCAAACACTGCACCGCCTACCCGGCCGTGAGGCCTGACGTGGAGCGCGCCGGCGCGACCTGGTGTGAGGTCAACGACAGCTTCTCCAACGCATACACCGACGGCAAGCTGGTGACCGCCCCGGCGTGGCCCGCGCACCCGGAGTGGATTCGCAAGTTCCTCGAGGTGCTCGGCACCCGCATCGAGCCCTGATGCGACACCGGGTGTTCGTATACGGCACCCTGCTGCGCGGCGAGGTGAACCACTATCTACTCGCCGCGGCATGCTATCTGGGCCCGCACCGAACCGATCCCTGCTTCAGCCTGCACAATCTCGGCGCCTATCCCGGGCTTGCGCGCGGCGGGCACACCGCGATCAGCGGCGAGATCTACGAGCTTGGCGAGTCGGGGCTGTGCAAGCTCGACCGTCTGGAAGACTACCCGCGGCTCTACGACCGGGTGCAGGTTCCCTCGCGTTTCGGCCGAGCCTGGATCTACCTCTACCGCGGCTCGCTAAAGGACAAGCCGCTGATCCGTTCCGGAGACTGGCGCGTCCTGACCGATGATCGAAACTCGGTACGGGCGAGCGCGGTGCTCCTCAGGCGCGATCCCAAGACACGGATTGCCTGGTCGCGACGCCCTGCGGCCTCGGCATGATCGGGCGGCAAGCCAACCACCTGGATACGAGGAGCACGCATGAGCGAAGAAGGCCGTTTCACCATTCATCTGCAGCAGCTCGAAGGCTTCCAGATCAACGCCAAGTTCGACTGGAAGAAGGCCGCCGACCTGCTGATGGACGAGCCCCCGCCCCTGGGCGAGACCAGCGGACCCAATGCCTCGCGCATGTTGGCCGCGGCGGCCGCCGACTGCCTCTCGGCGAGCCTGCTCTATTGCGTCTTCAAGGAGGAGCCGCCGGCCGGCTGCCTGCGCGCCGAGGCGACCTGTATCCTGGTCCGCAACGAGCGCAAACGCCTGCGCATCGGCGGCATGGAGGTGAAGCTCATCGTCGGCGACGCGGTCACGACGGCGCCCCGCTTCGCCCGCTGCAAGGATCTGTTCGAGGACTTCTGCGTCGTCTCCGCCAGCATTCGCCAGGGCATACCGATGCAGGTCACGGTGGTGGACGAGCAGGGCGAGGTGTTGCACCAGTCGAGCTAGGCCGCGGCTGGGAACATTGCCCCAGCAGCCATCTCGGCGGCTGCCGCAACCCGCGCTGGCGCGCGGACCCGACGCCGAGCACCGGTGTCGCCCAGTGACCATCTCACGCACCATCCGTTTCGACGACCGACCCCCAATCCCCGCGGTCGAAGTCGCTCGGATCGGCGATCTGGAGGCCGC
>JBGSTR010000598.1:0-3135 GCA_041736365.1 Chromatiaceae bacterium
GCCGTTCGCGCCGACCGGGAGATCGCGCCGACGCCCCAACAGGCGGGCGTCTGGCTGTTCGGCGAAGCACTACCCAAAGGTGTCCTCACCCAAGATCAGGCCGGCCTCGTGATGCGAGCAATAGCGCTCGCCCAGGGGGCGGATGTGGTGCCCGACTTGATGTTGCGCGGACTCGCCGACGATGTAGGCGCCTTCGTAGCGGAGGCGATACCCGCGTAGATGACTCACGCCAGACTTCAGTCGGTGCACGGCTTGCCGTTACTGACGCTGGCGCCGCGACCCCGTAGGTTCGGGGGTCACGGCATCTCAATTCACTCCGCGGCGCTCGCGATTCGCGTTTTGAACCAATTGAAGACCCCGGTGCCAATTTTCTCGCCTATATCCTGGCCAGCAGGAATCGAGTCGAAGAAGTGCACGCCAGCCCAAAGACGGCTGATACCGCATTCCTCGGCGAAGTCATCCCACGTATTCCAACCTAGGACCGTGTCGGCAGCCGGGGTCACGCCGGGCTCAATGCCCGATTCACCGGCGAGCACGGCTAGGGGCGCACCGGCGATGGGAATGGCCGGGGTCCAGTAGGAGAGGTTGTTGGCCGCCTCCGGTTCCAGTCCGATGATCCGCTCTAGGTAGAGCTTGGTCACCGTGGCGTGCGCCCGGCAGAAGCTGGCACTGGCCGACGGATACTCGGGGTGATTGGCGGTTTGCAGGTATGGCCGCCACTCGGTACCGGTTATGTCGGAAACGGTGCCCTCGCCCGGACCACCCCAAGCGGTGATCGTTGTATTGGGGTACAGGTAAGCGATCGCCGAAAACGGCCGTACGGCGTCGTATCGGCGTTTGTTTTTCCAGATGGTAATCCCGGTGTCGAACGCGGCGGCGTTCACGAGAAAATCGAGCTGAACGAACTGCTGAAGGTCGAGGTCCAGAGCCAGCGTCGCCGCTAGCGTAGAGAAGCCGAGGCTGTGGATCTTGTCGTCGAAGAATTCCGCGACCAACTTCTGGCGGTCGGTGAGTGCCGCCTGCACGGCGAGCACCTCGTCAGCCTGTGCCTTGTAGCGCGGCGAGGGTGCTCCCCCACGCCGCACCGCGTAGCTCTTCCGCGGGAACGGCGCCATCAAAGTGGGCGCGTCGTAGCTGTAGGGCTGAGTCTCTGCCCACTGCGGCGTAACGAACTGCTGGGAGAAGAATATTCCGCTACCGCTGGTCAGCGTGTCGGGCTGCCAGCGACGCGGATTGATCAGTCGCTCGGCTTTGTTGACCGGCGTGTAGCCGGTGGTGTCGGCGTAGGGACGAAGGTTGTACAGGCCGCCGGTCGCATCGCCGAGCTGGTTCATGCCATCGTGCTCGCGAACCGCAACCACTGCGGCTCCTGCCCGGTTGCCGACTCCCGCCGGGGAATTGTCCGTGGCGTTGTTGTTGGGGTCGAGACCGAAGCCAATCAGTATGCCGTCCCAGTCTTCCGCGAATTGCGGCATCAGGCTATACAGCACCTCATGGCTTGCATAGAGCAGCGCAATGCTCGGCTCGCTGTCGCTGCCGGGCAGATTGCCGAGGTTCGAGTACACGCCCGTCCAACCACTATAAGGTGCGATGGCGTCAAACCAGGCATTGGTAATCAACGTCGTTGTGCGCAGCACGAGCGGGGCATCGCCGGGCGCCACCGTGGAAAGCAAATTGGGCACCACGACGCCAATGACGGCTACCGGGGCGCAGATCTTGGGCGGCAAATTCGGCGGGCACGTGAGCTCGGTGGCAACAGCTTCGGATGGCACGGAAAGGGTTGCTAGCCCGGCAAAAACCAGGCTCGGCAGGGCGGTCTGATTCATCGGGGAACTCCGGCAAGTGGGGCGAGGCGCCTACTGCAGGAATGCGCCGCCCGAGCAACCAGGAGATCCAAGCGCCCCAGCGAGTGGAGAGCGGCCGCACCTCAAAGCTAGCCCTGGGGAGAGGTTCGGTCAAGTCCCAGCGCGGCGGTCGGGTTTGGTCTTCGGTCCGTCGCGGCCGCACCCACACATTCTTCATGTGTGTGCGTAGGGCGGGAAAGCGACAGCGCATCCCGCCGTCCGAAACGCCGCACCACCCAGCCCCAATCGGCGGGATGCGCTTCGCTTTCCCGCCCTACGTTGCATGTACGCGCTGCCTGAGACGGAAGTCGACAGGTTCCGCTTCGGCCTTGAGCCCGCGCGGTCTCATCGCCTCTGCCCTTTCCGTCGGTCCCGAGGCCGCTGCTCCATCAGCCGCCCGCGGTCGTCGCTCCGCTCAGCAAACCAGCCATCTCCAGCAGGCTGATGGCGTCGATGCTTTCGGCCAGACCACGGTTTTCTCCGACAAGGTCCCGGGGCCGCGTCGCGGGGGCTGCTGAGCGACCGCCAATGGTGCGGCGAAGCCGCCGCGGACTGCCACTTCTATGATCGAGCTCCGCATCGTCGTCTCCATGGATACCTACGCGCCTTGATCGGGAGAAGGTCTCGCGTCGATATCGGCGCGGTCCGTTCACTTCTCGGCCTGAATGAAGCGGAACTGGACCTGGTAGCGCCTGCAGACGCGGCGAGGCACGAGCCGGATCGATCGGTTTAGGTCTCCGCTGGCCGCTCGCCGACGTACTCGGATAGGATGCCCCACAGGCACCGTCGTTCCACCCGCTCGAAGCCGGCCTCGGTCATGGCCGCGAGGATGGTCTCGGGCGGGACGCAGTGCTCGATGGTGTCCCAGTAGTAGCGCATCAGGGTCCGGGCGTTGGCGCTGCGCGTGAAGAGTCCAGATAGTCGCGGCACCACCCGGTACAGGTAGAGCTTGGCCAACTCGAACCGAATCCGCGATGACGGACGGGTCATCTCCAGTACCAGCACCCGCCCGCCTGGCCTGAGCACCCGGAGGTACTCGGCGAAGGTCGCGACCAGATCGTCGACGTGCCGCAGTGCATAGCCCATGCTCAGGAAGTCGAAAAATCGATCTGGTATCGGCAGGCGCTCGACCCGTGCCGCGACCGCCGGCACCCCCACCCGTTGCCGCGTCTCGGCCAGCATGTTCAAGCTCGCGTCCAGGCCGATCACGAGCCCATCCGGACCGGTGATCTTGAGCGCCTCGCTCGCGACCGGCCCGGTACCGCAGGCCAGGTCCAGCACCCGCATGCCC
>JBGSTR010000636.1:0-12992 GCA_041736365.1 Chromatiaceae bacterium
CGCTCCCGGGCGGCGCGTCGTTCAGTGCCGGGGCGGCGGTATCGGGCCGCGGGTCAACAGGCTGCAGTACCGGCTCGGCGCGATGCCGGGCCACGAGATCGGTCGGGGTCGCGAGACGGTTCATGGCTGCTCCTCCTCCGGTTCAGTCTTCGGGATTGTTGGGCTCGCTGAGCCTGGGCGCAAGTAGCGGGGTGGCGTTCCACATCCCGTCGCATTCGCGACCGGATGCTCGACTTGGCCGACCGACCTGAGCAGGTCGAGGCAAAGCCGAACCGGCCGCTTCGCCAACTGGAACCACGCGACCACCTTTGATCGCGAGACGATCCTCCTCGGAGCCGAATATCGCCAACCGCACACGTGACGCAGACGACAAGGTCCGGCGAGGACGGTGGACTGGTCGGAAAAGTGCTGATTAAATCGCGGTTTTTAGCGGACCTTGCGGGCGAATATCCGTCCTGTCTTGGATCCACTACGCGACTTGCCTGCTGTCGAGGTCATCGTGTCCAACTCAGATCACACCGACCATGTTCACAAGGAGCTTCTCTGGGCCGAGAAACGACTGGAGGTTATCTTTGAAAGGAATGCGGCCGGGATATTCGTAGTCGATGATAATCGCTACATCATCATGGTGAACCAAAGATTTTGCAACATTGTCGGATACGGCAAAGAAGAACTAATCGGGCAACACGCGTGTTTTCTGCATACAAGCACAGCATCTTGCATGGAGTTTCGCCGCTATTTTCTGGATGCGCAAAATGGCCTGCAGGTTAAGGTAGAGTACGTCGTTGGGAAAAAAGGCGGCGACCGCATCTGGGTGGAATTATTCGGCTCCAAGATCGAGCTGGACGAAACACACAACGGCGTCATCTGGAGCATCATCGATATCAGCGAACGCAAGGCCGCCGAGGAAATAATTAGGAATCTGGCTTTTTACGACACGCTCACGGGATTGACCAATCGCAGGCTGTTCGACGACCGGATCTCGGTACAGATCGCCAATAAGAAGAGATCCAATAGCTACGGCGCCGTATTGTTCTTGGATCTCGACAACTTCAAATCGCTGAACGACAGTTTCGGGCACCGAGTGGGGGACGCTTTTCTGGTAGAGGTCGCCAGACGCCTGTTGTCTTGCGTGCGAGGCATCGACACCGTTTCTCGCTTCGGCGGCGATGAATTCGTCGTGTTGGTCAACGAGCTAAACCGAGACAAGAAAGTCGCTGAAGAACAAGTATCGGTGATTGCTCGAAGAATCCTTGCCAAGCTAAGGGAGCCTTATCTACTAACCTTGGACAACGGCAATGCGGAAGCACGGACCATTGAACATGTATCCGCGGCCAGTATCGGCATATCCCTATTCGGTAAAGAGGATGATGAGGAAGGAGCGGTTTTGCATCGCGCTGACGAAGCGATGTATCTCGTGAAAAACTCCGGGAAGAATAATTACGCCATAAGGTGAAACTACATGGCCGGCTGGCTCGCCAACACTCGCCTAGGGCCTTGCCGTCAACGTAGTGCGGGACCTGCCGGACAACACTGCGCAGCGAGCAAAAAGAGTTGCGGATTGTCACACTACATCAATCCGCAACCTAAAAACCCTCAAAGACGACCAAAGCCCGATGGAGTCCCGCAGGCACGTCGGCATGCGATGCGTTTGATCATCGCGGCTCAAGGCAGAAACGCCAACGAGCCAAGGCCCTCATTGATCTGCTGCTTCACCTGCCCGTAGTCGTCGAAGAGAAAGATCATATAGGCGTCCGCCAGCTTGCTGCGGTGCACTGCGACGAGCAGGGCCTGCGCGTGGTCCGTCGTGAAATCATCGCTGATGTCGAACACCGAAGCGGCGGCCCAGTCCGCGTTGAATTTCTCCCGCGCCTGCTGCGCCGGGTATTCGCCGGTGGGGCTGTTTCGGCCGTTCGACAGCATTCCAACCATCGACTGGAACATGAGCGGGAACATGTGGTTGGGATCGGGCGTAGAGCCGTGGGGATCGTCGTAGTCGACTTGAATCCGCACCAGTGGCCGCAATGCGTAGCGGATCTCGAGGCTCCCGTCGCCGTTGACGAGTGCGCGCTCAGTGGCGAGCAGCGGGTTCGCACCCGGCTCGATTGCGTGAAAACCAGCCGGCGCGTCGAAGCGCATGCCGGACTCCGCGACCAGCAGATCGAAGTTCGACCCCGCGTCGTCGGTCGACGCAATGGTGCCCGTGGCGACCGATTCCGCGCCGGTGTCACCGGCGCTGGCTGGAGAAAGGGGCGCGCACAGAAAAAGCAGGCCGGCGATGGCAGGTACGAGCGCGTTCATTAGCGGTGGCCCCGCGGTGCGGGAGGTGCGGCGCTTGCCTTCTCCGGATTGCTCCAGATCGCCAACAGCTCGCCGGCCTGCTCCTTCCAACCCGCGTTCTCGGTCATGCGCATGAAACGTTCGATGTCGGCCTTGGCCGCTGCTCGCTTTCCCAGTGCGTCGTAGACGGCCGCGCGGTTGAAGTAGGGTCCCGGTAGATGCGGGTCGATGGCGATGCACTGATCGAAGTCCTCCAGTGCCCCGGTGAGGTCCTGCTTTGCGTAACGCATGGACCCCCGGTTGAAGCGGGCGGGAATGAGGTCCGGATCGATTGCGATGGCCCGGTCGAGATCCGCCAGGGCCTCGTCGAGCCGGCCAAACTGCCGGTAGGCTTGGGCCCGATTGGTCAGCGCATCCGCGCTGCCGGCATCGAGTGCAACGGCCTTCTCCAGGTCTTCCAGCGCCAGCGTGACGCGTTGCCCCTCCAGCAGCAGGCTACCGCGCACCGCATAGAGACGTGCATTTTCCGGATTCCGGATGATCGCCTGCGCGAGCGTATCGAGCGCCTCCGGCGGGCGCCCCTCGGCCTGGTGACGCAAGGCGATCCCGATCTGCGTCTCCGGATCGAGGCCGGCGTGGGGGTCGTAGGAGGGTGAATGGGGCCTGCCCGCGGTCACCAGGGTAGGCACGGCGTCCGCGCTCGCGGTTGCGGTTGCGGTATCGGGCGCCGCCGCCACACCGGCCTGCAGGCCAAGCGCGAGCACGAACGTAGGCAGCGATAGGGAGAGGGTGGTTCGCATCATTTGCGTGTTTCCGTTGGTTGCCGCGGACTGGGACGGCTGAGCGCCCGGGCCGCGGCTTCAGTGAAAATGCGGCCCATCACAGGTGCTGATGGGCCTCGCGGATTGCCGCGTCTACTTCCCGATCGAGTCTGAATACGCCTTGAACATCGTGTTCATGAGCTCGATGTGCTGCGCGTCGGTGAGCTGGCCCGGCTTGGCGACCTTGCCCCACAGCTCGGTGTTGCTCATCTCCCGATGGCAGCCCATGCACAGGCCGGTGCGCTCCATGCCCGTGCGCATCTCCTTGGTTAGCGCGCGCGACAGCGGCCAGTGGGTGCCGACGGTCTGCACCTGTTGGTCGTCCTTGATGATGGTGGACCAGTCGTAGTCCAGGTCGGCGATCTTGGGGATCTGGATCTTGTACTGGCCGGGGATCACCTGGCCGTTCTTCTGGTCGATCAGATCCTCGACGATGTCCTCCGGATAGCGCGTCTGGAACACGCCGCCGGAGATGCCGTAGCCCATGGCCTTGGGGTTGTTGTGGCAGGACTCGCAGGTGCGTGCCTTGCGCTGCGCGGAGTGCGGCTGCACCGGGGCCATATCGATGGCGTCCGGCACCCGCTCCTGGCCTAGCTCGGCCTGCTCGTCCAGCGACTTGCCGAGCTGGTTCAAGGCGATGGTCTTACCCTCGCGGTTGATCACCGTATAGACGATCTGGCAGCCCGGCATCAGCGGGGTCACGCGGCCCTCGCCGTTGATCCCCAGCACCGGCTCTTCCCAACGCAGATAGGAGCGCGACTCGAAGACCTTGCCGGGGCTCTTGAAGCCGTGGGTTCCCAGCGGCGACTCGGCGGTCTGACCGTTTTCGAAGCGCTCGCTGCCGCCGGCGATCCAGTCGGTGTCCTGATAGGGCTTGCCGTCCTCGTCCTTGCCGTAATCGACCTTCACGTGACAGCCGTAGCACTGGGGCACCCAGGAGGCGTGGCACGCGTAACACTCCAGGCTCTGATTGTGCTTCGCGACCTTGCTCATGGCCACCATGGCGTTGGGGCTCTTCCAGGTGTCGTTGTCGGCGATCTGCTTGAGGATCGGGATCTCGAAATCGAGCCCGTTGGCCGAGTGCAGCAGCACCTTGTCGCCGTCCTTCACCACGTTGCCGAGCGGATTTCCGCGGGCGGAGAGCAGATAGCCGTCCCTCTTTTCGTAGTAGGTCGCGTAGGCCCGGGTCTCGGCGAGCAGGTTGTCGGCGAGTCCCCTGGGTTCGGTGGCGATCTCCTTGGCGAACTCCTCCGAATAACCCAGCGGCAGATCCCAGGGCAGGGTCTCGGGGGTGCCGTGACAGTCCTGACACTCGATCTCTACCTGGGCCAGGGTGGTGCCGAAGATGTTGCCGTCACCGTGCATGTCGATGGTGGTATGGCAGTCCTGGCACAGCATGCCGCCCTTGGGATTCTCGGGCCGGCTCTGGTTGTACTGGTGGTGCAGATCGTCCGAGATGAAGAGGTATTGCTTGGTGTGCAGCTTGGGTTGCTTGTCGCCGTCCTCGTTGAAGGGCGTGCCGTAGGGGAACTCCATCAGGCCCTGGTAGGTGACGCCGATGCGCTTGCCGCGGTTGTGGCAGGAGTTGCAGGTCTCCACCGGGATGCCCGAATACTCCATGTCGTCGCGCACGCGCACCTTGGCCTCGCGGGTGCCCTGGATGCGATGGACCAGCATGTGGCCCTGCTCGTTCTTGTCGATGGTGGGATCGCCACCCTCGTAGTAGCCCTCGTTGCCGTAGGGGATGTGGCAGGAGGAGCAGCCCATGCCGCGGTAGTCGCCGCGCTTCTCGCGCCCCTTGATGGCGACGTGACAACGCTGGCACTGCTGGCGCTGGTAGGTGAAGCCGGCGAGCTTGGGGTCCGCCTCGATCTCGTCCACCGAGGGCTGCGGGATCTGCTCCAGACTGGTCGGGATCTGATCCGGATGGTCCGCGATCAGGGCCGCCATGTAGTCCTTGTAGGCGTCGGTGCCGATGCTGGGCACGATGCCGTCCGTGTCATCGACCGCATAGTTGCCCCAGGGCACCTTGTGGTTCTGGACCTCGGCGACGCCCCAGGTATGCAGATTGCCCTGGATCTTGCCCGCCTCGGTATTCATCAGGGAGCGCTCCATGCGATAGGGATAGCCCATGTGACAGCCCGCCTGACCGCAGCTCTGGTCGGCGATCCAGATGCTGCCGGGATCGGGATAGAAGGTCTTGGGACCGGTGGGCATGGCGGTGGCCGAGACCCCGGCGTGCGCCTCCTCCGCGGTCAGCGCGGCGGGATTGCCGCCGTGGCAGACCACGCAGCCCTCGGGATCGCCCTGGGGTCCGCCCAGCGCCTTGATCGCCGCCATCATGCCGCTATCCGACTGGCGGATGCTCTCGATGCCCTCGTGGCAGCTCAGACAACCCTTCTCCTTGGCCGCCTCCGCGGTGACCGTTTCCGGTACGGCCCCCTGCGTGATGCCGACCAGCCCGAAGGCCAGTGCAAGTCCAACCCAGCGTATCCTTCTCATTCTCTCGCCTCTTTCTGGCGGGCCCCCGGGGCCCCGATGGTGCTCGGCGCCGACGCCGATATCACCCACCAGGGCGCAGGTTTCGTACCAGGCGGCAGGGAGTTGAGGGATTCAGTGGATGTCAAGGGCGGGAGGCGTTGCGGGCGGCGGGAGGAACGCTGAAAGCGGTGATCGAGCTCACGGAATCTCGGTTTACCTGATTTGAATCAACTCCGTATTCCCGAGCGATTCAGTGCGGCGAGGCGTTTCGTGACGCCGTCTCGTTCGAAGATGTGAACGGTTCGTTCAGGCGATGGGGAGCGGTTCAGCGGTCGGTGAACAAATGGTTCAAGTTGCCGGAGGACTGGGCGGTCTGAAGAACGGGGCTTGCCAGCCAGGCTATCCCGCGCGCCGATGTACGAGAGATTCCGCCCAATCTGCCGCCGCGTCGCGGCGCTGGGTAAGATCCACAGCAAAGGAAAGGCGGTACGTATGTGAAATGGACGATGCGGAAGGCGTGAGATTGTAGGGTGGATCAAGCGTAGCGGATCCACCTCCACGTCGATTGGTGGAACCGCTGCGCTTGTTCCACCCTACGAGACTGTGCTGACGGAGGGGGGACGACGCCACCAAAAGACAAGGACGGCTGCTCCGCGACGTGCACGCACTTGTCTTTGGGCTAACGCGGCGACGCTGACTGCGCCGCCGCAACCTCACCCGGGTATGAAGCCGTCAAAGCAGATCGATATCCACCTTCTCGATCTGGCCGTTGAAGGCGAAGGGTGGCTTGTAGGTATTGGACACGGGCGAGCCGGTGTCCATGCCGATGCCGAAGGTGTCGATGCCGAAGCGCGCGGGGACCGTAGCGTCGATCCTGCCCTCGCCGACCTGCTTGTCGTTGACGAACAGGGTGCCGGTGCCGCCGCTGCCCGGCTCGCCGCCGTCGTAGGCAAACTCGAACCTCACCTTGGACTCGCCCGCGGGCAGGGGCTCGCTGGAGGTGATCACCGTGCGCTCGTCGTCGAACCAGTTGTATTCATAGACGAGCTTGCCGTCGCGCACATAGAGCGCGAATCCGGCGGACCTTCCGCCCATCGCGAGTATGACCCCTTCGCCGCCCTGCTCCGGCATCAGGATATCGGCGCTGATGGTATGGGACCGATTCTTGAAATTGGGCGCCGCGGTCTCCGCTAGACGCACGGCCCCGGCGTGGTAGGTGAAGTGGGTGCGATTGGGATCGGACCCGCCGGCGGATGGTTTGGGACTGATGAGCCGTCCGACACCCCGATCATCCAGCGGATAGACGTGGTTCTTCGCCGCCTCTTCATCGAACAGGGCCTTCAGCTCGGCGAGCTTCTCCGGGTACTGCGCCGCGAGGTCGTTGGCCTCGCTGAAGTCCTCGTCGATGTTGTAGAGCTCCCACCGATCGTTCTCCCAGTTGCCCGGGGCATAGTCCTGCCGCCACGGGAAGGTGTGCTGGGCGGTGGCGATCCAGCCCTTGTCGTAGATGGCGCGGTTGCTGAAGACCTCGAAATACTGGCGCTCGCGCACCGGCTTGGCCGCGGGATCGTCGAAGGTGGAGAGGAAGGACACCCCATCCATGGGCTTCTGCTCGACCCCATCCACCGTCTCGGGCGCCGGGATGCCGGATGCGTCGAGGATGGTGGGCACCACATCGATGACGTGGGTGAACTGGGTGCGAATGCCGCCCTTGTCCTTGATGCGCTCGGGCCAAGTCACGACCATCGGGTTGCGAGTGCCGCCGAAGTGCGAGGCAACCTGCTTGACCCACTGAAAGGGCGCATTGCCCGACCACGCCCAACCGACCGGGTAGTGTGGCTCGGTGTTGGGATCGCCGATCTCGTCGAGACGCTTGAGGTTCTCCTCCAACGGCGTCTGGATGCCGCTCAGGCTCTTGATCTCGTTGATGGTGCCGTCGAAACCGCCCTCCGAGCTCGCGCCGTTGTCGCCGACGATGTAGAAGATGATGGTGTTGTCCGCGTCGGGCAGTTGGTGGATGGCGTCGATGAATCGGCCGATCTCATGATCGGTAAAGGCGAGGAATCCTGCGTAGTTCTCCATCAGTCGCGTGTAGAGCTTCTTCTGATCCTCGGACAGGGTGTCCCAGGCCTCCACCCACTCGGGCCGCGGGGTCAGCTTGGTGTCCGGCGGGATCACGCCCAGCTTCAACTGGCGCTGGAAGGTCTCCTCGCGCACCTGCTCCCAGCCGGCATCGAACTGTCCCTTGAACTTGTCGCGCCATTCCTTGGGTGCATGGTGCGGGGCATGGGCGGCGCCGGGGGCGAAGTAGATGAACAGCGGCTTCTCGGGCGCTACCGACTTGCTGTATTGCATCTGCTCGATCGCCCGGTCGGTCATGTCGGTCATGAAGTGATAGCCCTGCTCGGGCGTCTTGTCGGGCTCCACCGCGCGAGTGTTCTCGAACAGCACCGGGTAATACTGATGGGTCTCACCGGCGATGAAGCCATAGAAATAGTCGAAGCCCATCCCGGTCGGCCAACGGTCGAAGGGCCCGGCGACGCTGCTCTCCCAGTCAGGCGTGTTGTGGTTCTTCCCGAACCAGGAGGTCGCGTAGCCGTTGCCCCTCAGGGTGGCCCCGATGGTCGCCGTGCTGCGCGGGATCATGTTGTCGTAGCTGGGGAAGCCGGTCGCCCATTCGGCCAGGAATCCGGAGCCCGCGTTGTGGTGGTTGCGCCCGGTGATCAGGGCGGCGCGCGTAGGACCGCAGATCGCGGTGGTATGGAAGCGGGTGTAGCGCAAACCCTGCGCGGCGAGCTTGTCCAGCTCCGGCGTCGGCACCGGACCGCCGAAGGTGCTGACCTGACCGAAGCCCACGTCGTCGAGCAGGATCACCACCACGTTGGGCGCCCCCGCGGGCGGCGCCGGCAGCTTCGGCCACGCCTCCTTGGAGTCCTGGTAGGTCTTCCCGACGACGCCCTCGAAGGGCGGCTCGGGCAGCGGGAGCTGGGTGCGGTCGAGCTCGGCGGCGACGACTCCGGCGGCGCCTAGGAAGCTGGCCAGGGCCAGGATGAGTCTCTTGTTCACTGGGAGTGCCTCGTGTTGGTGAATGTCAAAGCCAAACGTTAGGCCCCCGGCCTTCGTTCGCTATTTGCCGGTCCCGTTCAGATTGCGAATGAACCAGACTCGTGTGCTAAGGCGAATTTCGGAAATGATGATACCCGGAACCGCCAAGCCGTAGGATGGGTAGAGCGCAGCGAAACCCATCGAATCCCGCGCCCAGTGATGGTTGTCGTCATTGGGCGTCCTTGGTCGAGTGGATATGATCTGATTCGGTGTCGCCCAAGAAGCGAGCCGATCATTGTGACGGGGCCGTTTCGGCCCCGTCCGGGCGCAGCGCCGTGTCGCTTTAGAGAGATGCTGATCATAATGTCGTCCTGGCATTCGATCAGCTCGCGGCCCGAGAGGCCCGACTCCCGGACCGCTCCATTTTGAACCGCTTATCGCGCTTAAAAATGCCGGGCCATCCCTGGCCTTAGGGCTTGCCGAGACCGATGTCCTTGCGCGGATAGTCGACGAAGGTCGCGGCGTGACGCTGCGCGCGCTGCATGACCTGCGGGATGCCCCACTCGAAGCGCGAATGGCCGATGCTCGCCTGCTCCTTGGGGTCCATGTAGAGGTTGTAGACCCAGGGGCTCATGCCGACCTCGGATACGGTGCTCTCATCGAGATTGCGACGCGGCGCGTGGGTCTCGAAGACCCGGAAGTGGACCTTGTATTCCATCCAACGCACGGCCATGAAGTTGTTCTCCGAGTACATGAACACCGCATCGCGCTTGGACTGACCGTCGTCGGCGAGCAGGAAGGAGGTCTGATCGATGCCGTCGATATAGCGCTCGGACGGAATCCGATCGCTCGCGCCGGCCACCCCAAGGGCGGTGTTGAAGAGATCCGATAGGTCGAACAGACCATCGCTCTGGCGGCCGGCGGCGATGGTGCCGGGCCAGTAGACGATGCCGGGCACCCGCACGCCGCCTTCCCAGGTGGTGCCCTTACCGCCGCGCCAGGGCTGATACCCGGAGTCCGGCCACAGGTCCTCATTGGCGCCGTTGTCCGAGGTGAAGAAGACCAGCGTGTTCTCCAACTGGCCGGTGTCCTTCAAGACGCCGATCAGGCGCGCAACGATGTCGTCGATCTCGACAATGGCATCCTTGTAGGGGAAGCCTGCCGGGCTCTTGCCCGCGTAGCCCTTTGCCGGATAGTTGTCGTTGTGCACGCGGCTGAATGCGTGCACCAGATAGAAGGGTTTGCCGGCGTTCGCCGTGCGGCGGATGAAGTCCTCGGAAAAGTTGGCGAAGTCTTGATCGAGCTGACCCAGATCCTCGATGGTCTTCAACTCCTTGGAGACCTCCAGCGGGCTGCCCTTCATGCCGCTGGTAATCGCCGCCTCGCTGATCTGACGCAGCGCCGCGAGCCGCTCCGGACGCAGGACGAGATCCGGATAGAGTCGCTCGTCAAATTGTTGCGAGAACTCGCTGACCACGGACAGGATTCCGAAATATTCGTCGTAGCCGGTTTGGTGGGGCCATGAGCCCTGCTGCTCACCCAGATGCCACTTGCCCGAAAGTGCGGTGCGGTAGCCCGCATCGGAGAGCAGCGCCGCCGCGGTCACCTCGTCCGCCCAGGGATTCACCTTGACCTTCTCGCCGGTGAGGATCGGTCGGGTCAGGCCGCTGCGCGTGGGGATGCGCCCGGTCATCAAGGCCGCGCGCGTGGGCGTGCAGGTCGGTTGTGAATAGGTCGAGGTCAGCTTCAGGCCCTCGGCCGCCATCCGATCCAGGGTCGGGGTCGGGGCGCCGATCGCAATGCCGCCACCATAGGTACCGGCATCGCCCCAGCCCATGTCGTCGGTGAGAAAGATCAGGACATTCGGGCTGCGGCCGAAGCGCTCCTTGAGCGCCTGCAATTTATCCGCTGCCTGCTTGTCCTGCTCCGGACGCGGGATGATGGGTTCCAGATAGGGCGCGAGCTGTACCGTTGGATCGAACGGTTTGGACGCCGCTTCCTCCGCGGCCATAGACGCCGATGTGAGTAGCGCCAGCGTTAGGGCGGCGCAGGTCGTTGCGACCGCCCGCGGGTAATGATGGGTCGGCATTGGGTGTCATCCTCTTGGTGGTATGGTCATTGGACCGCGGAATGGTTTGCCCCGATGATCACGCGGCGGATGTCCATGTGAACGCGCCGGGCTACGCGGCCGAGACCGGCCGACGAATCGGCTTACTGTTGTCCCTTGCTCAGGAATTGCTGGACGACATTCGACATGTCGAAGGACTTGCCGCCCTGCACCGGCGGGTACTCCGTGAGCGTCTGAAGGTGCTGAGCCATCAGCTCGCTCATCGGCGCCATCAGCCAGGACACTTTCTGCAATAGGTGACCGTAGCTGTCCTTGTTGTCGTAGGACTCGAAGGGGTCCATGCGAATGTTGAACACCATCGGCACGGTGCGCGGAATCACGTCGGCGTAATAGTCCTCCTTGGTGGAAAAGTGGAACTTCCACGGGCCCATCCGCACGGCCATGAGCTTGCTCTCGTAGTAGTAGAAGTTGGCGTTGCGGGCCGAGTGGTCGCTCTGTCTCGTCCAGTAGGGCAGATTGTTCAGGCCGTCGATGTACTGCTTTTTCTCGTCCATCATCTTCTGGCTGACATCGGGCACGCCGGCGGCCGTGGCGAGCGTGGTGAACATGTCCTGATGGTTCTGGATGCCGTTGAGGATCTGGCCGCCTTGGACGACGCCAGGCCAGCGCAACATGGAAACGACGCGCACGCCGCCCTCGTAGGTCGTCATCTTCTCGCCGCGGAAGGGGGTGGTCGCGCCGTGCGGCCAGGAGGAATGCTCGGGGCCGTTGTCGGTGGAGTACCAGACGATGGTGTTGTCTTCGAGGCCATTCTCCTTGAGGAAATCGAGCACCTCGCCGATGTCGTGATCGTGCTGCAGCATGCCGGAGCCGTGCAGATCGGCCTCCGAGGTATCGCCTTCAGCGGCATAGCGCCATTGCTCGTCCAGGTGGGTGTAGACGTGCATGCGGCTGGTGTTGAGCCAGACGAAGAAGGGCTTGCCCTCATCCTTCGCCTTCTTCATGAACTGCATCGCCAGCGGCGCGACTTCTCCGCCGTCGAAGTTCTCCATGCGCTTGGCGTCGAGCGGGCCGGTGTCTTCGATGGTTTGCTTGCCGACGCGGCCGAAGCGCGGATCGACGGTCGGGTCGTCGGTGTCCGAGGCGAATGAATGGATCACGCCGCGGGCGCCGAATTTTTTCTTGTACTCGTCGAGTGAGCCGGAATAGCCCCTGGCGAAGTTTTGATAGTCGCGCTGGTCCGCCTCTTCCATCACGTTGAGGTGGTACAGCAGGCCGAAGAACTCGTCGAACCCGTGCACGGTGGGCAACGCGAAGTTGTTGTCGCCGAGATGGTTCTTGCCGAACTGCCCGGTGGCGTAGCCGGCGCCCTTCATGACCTCGCCGATCGAGGGCGATTCCGCTTGCAGCCCCAGCGGATCGCCGGGCTGGCCGACGGTCGTCAGTCCGGAGCGAATCGGGTACTGGCCGGTGACGAAGGCGGCGCGGCCGGCGGTGCACGAGGGCTGCGCATAGTGATCGGTGAAGCGGATGCCCTGCAGGCCGATACGGTCGATGCTGGGCGTGGTGTAGCCCATCGTGCCCATGCCGTAGGCGCTGACGTTTTGCCAGCCGACGTCGTCGGCCCAGATGACCAGGATGTTGGGTTTGTCGGCCGCTTGGGTCACGCCCCAGGCGGCCAATAGAACGACCCCCCACGCGAGGCGTCGAAGGTGATGGAGTGCGGTTATCATTGGCCTAATCCTACGGAAATGGTGAGTTGAGACGCTTCGTGTCGGATGATACGAGACCGAGCCAAGCCTCCTTATCCAGTTTTCGCACCGCTGGCGGTGGCGCTTGACTGAGATCTCGGCAGGGCGCCCGCGCAGCGGACGCGCGGATCAGCAATCGATCCTTGCTGTCTCCGGCACTTGCATCGCGAGCGATCCCAGCGTGCACGAGCACGCCGTTAAGCCTTGGGAGCTCCTTACCAGTCCCGTCGGACGCGGACCCTTTCGTCACGAGATGCGCTACCTGGCGACGCCAAACCTGTGCGTGTACGAGGAGAGTTTCCTTCGCACCGTGCGGCTGCGCGGCCAATCACCGCCCGGTGTCCTGGTCCTCGCGATCCCGATTCGCAGCACACCCGAAACGACCTGCTGGAAGGCGCCGCTGTCCCCGGCGGCCATACCGGCCGCGCTGGACGATGCCCTGGATGCCGTGCTCGGCACCGGACATCGCCAGTTGGTCGTGCTGGTCGCGGCTTCCCTGGTCGAGCGGGAGCTCGGCGTAGAACGGGCGGCACTGCTGGAGCGGCT
>JBGSTR010000646.1:0-6708 GCA_041736365.1 Chromatiaceae bacterium
AGCCGGCGGCGGCTGGCCGTATCGGGCCAGGAGTCGTTGCTTGGCGGCGAGCAGGCGATCCTCGGCGCGCCACTCGGGGCGGGCGCCGCGGCGGTAGCGCTCAAGCTCGGCGGAAACTTCGGCGTCGGAGAGAGAGTCAACCCAGTTTGGCATGACGTGTCCTGTTTGGTGGCGGGTGTACTGTTGGAAAACACAGTACCGCCGAAGCGCCGACGCAGCGCGTCAATCGGGTGCGATTAAATCGAAAATTCGCCGTGGTGATCGCGGGAAACGATCGCACTCCACCAAGCCGAACAGAAGCCGCTCAAGCGCCCCGCTGGGCTCGCGCCCGCCGCGCAGGATGCGCTTGTAGCCCGCGGCCTCGAAGCTGGCCAGGCGCCGGGATATCTCGGCGGCCAACCCCCACGGTAGGTTTGTGCTTGTGAAACGGTCATGTTGCGTCACCCAACAATGAGAGACGCCGGTCGGTATCTGCGCACGCCGAAAACTTGCGTTGTCTAGCGTGGTCGGCTATTAATGCAGTGCGAAAAATCAAATACCGCCCCGGCAAAATCTCGGAGCGGCAGCTTTCCACGGCGCCCGCCCGAGCCATAATCGGGCACCGAATCCGCTTGGCGTTGGCGCGCCTCGCGGATTCTTTTGTGCCTTGGACGAACGCTAGCAGAATAAAAAACCCGTCTCCACAACAGATGTAGCGTGTCAGCCCGAACCAGACACATCATCTTGTGCCGTGCCTCGAATCGCCCTGACGTTGTCCTCCGTGCCCTTGCCGCACCAGTCCGCCCATTCCTGCATCATCCGCGCCCGTTTGGCGAACAGCGTGCCGCGGGCATATGCGGCCTCGGTCTTGTCGCCGATGACGTGCGCCAGCGCGGCTTCAGCGACGTTCGCGGGGAATGCGCTGACCTCGCCGGCCCAATCCCGGAAGCTGGAGCGAAAGCCGTGCGGCACATAATCGCCGCGCTCGCCGCCGACGCCGTAGCCCATGCCGCGCATGAGTTGCAACAGCGCCATGTTCGACAGCGGCCTGCCGTGGCGAGCGCCGACGAATAGATGGTCGTTGCCAGCAACACGCGGGAGCCGCTCCAGCACTTCGAGCGCGGCAGCGCTGAGCGGAACCCGGTGCTCTCTTCCAGCCTTCATCCTCGCCGCCGGGATCGTCCACACGCGTGCGTCCGGGTCGATCTCGCTCCAGGTCGCCCCGAGCGCTTCGCCGGTGCGGGTCGCGGTAAGGATCAGGAATTCGATCGCCAGCGCAGACACGGAATCGCGCGCGCGTAGCTCTACCATGAAGTCAGGCGCCAGGGTGTAGGGCATCGCCGGATGATGGCGTGTCGTGCCGCCGTTGCGCTGGCGTTTCAGCTTCGTCGGACTCGACAGCAGCTTATCCAGGTGTCCGCGCCAGCGTGCCGGGTTGACCGGGCCGCGCCATTGGCGAGCCGCCGCGAAGTCGAGAATGTTCTCTATGCGGCCTTGCACGCGCTTGGCGGTCTCGGTCTTGCTGAGCCAGATCGGCTTGAGGACGGCGAGCACGTGCTCGGTGCCGATGGCGTCAACGGGCTCGGGGCCGATGACCGGGCGCGCATAGCACTTCAGAGTGCTGACCCATTGACGCGCGTGCTTGCGGTTGGCCCATTCGTGGCGCCTGCTGCGGATGTAGGCAGCGGCCGCCATCGTGAAGGTCGGAACCGTCGCCTCGACCCTATGCCGTGCCTCGACCGGGTCTATGCCCTCAGCGACCTGTGAGCGCGCCCGAACCGCCTTGGCGCGTGCTTCCATCAGACTCGTGCCTGGAAATGCCCCGAGACCCATCTCCCGCCGCTTGCCCCGAAGGACAACACGCAACACCCATTTTCGTGCGCCGGTCTTCGAGACCGCCAGCCAAAGCCCGGCACCATCGTTGTACTTGCCCGGTGCCAGGGTGGCGGCCTGCCGAGCGGTGAGCTTGCCCATGTCGACCTCCGTCGGGTGGCGGTGGTCCACCTTGGTCCACCTTCTAGTCCACCCTCGCGACATGGAACAGCATAGACTTTATCGGAACGTAACGGAAGGGAAAGCGAGTGAAATCAAGGTACTTATGTAACTCTGCGGCACACCCTGGAACCTATACCAGCGGACACCCTCTCCGCCAAATACAAGGCGTTATGCGGTTTACTCGTCTTCGGCGTCGATGATGGGGTTGCAGACGAGTCGGATGGAGCCCGAGACCGACTCCGGCTCTTCGTCTGCAACTTCGACGATGGAGGAGGAGAAGAAACCCGCGATACGGTCGTAGCCAATCGCCAGCCGACGGCGTCGTAGCTACGCTACACAAGCCAGCGCTCCAGGCAGGCGGCAACTGGGGATCGATCAGGAATCGCGCGCCCCGTCTTCCCGTCAGGCCACGCGCAAAATGTGGTGATCGGTCTGGCGGGCGGCGTAATCGAGTGCCGCGGCGATGTCCGCTGCCTCGAGGTAGGGATAGTCCTCGAGGATCTCCTCCCGGGACGCACCGGTCGCCAGCATTCCCAGGATGTCGGATATGCGTATCCGCATGCCGCGGATGCAGGGCCTGCCGCCGCAGACATTGGGGTCGATGGTTATTCTCGAGTGCTCCTTCATCGCTCACCTCGGTTTTGGAGGCCCGGGTCGGATCCTAGCGCTAAACGTGGTCGTTCTCTAATGCCCCCGCAAGCAGCCGAGCGGTCTCGGCGTCGCTTCACCGGTGGGGGATGGGCAGGCGGCCGATGAAACGTAGCATTTCGGCCATGTTTTCGCGCTACGCCAAGTAGTCGGGATCTCCGTCTAGAGATAGGTGAGGCCGACACGGGACTGTATGGTCCGCGGGTTTGGTAGACGGCGAAGACGAGCTCGCCGATAGCGCGATCCGCAGCTCACCACAGCGTCGTGACTGCGGGGCTGCCCCGCAGTCGTTCGTCGATCGTCACTAGGTTTGCGCCGTGGAGCGCCGCCGTCGCTGCGATCAAGCGATCGGCCGGATCGGCCTGCGGCAGTTCGAGCCGGGTCGATT
Source organism: Chromatiaceae bacterium (assembly GCA_041736365.1). Classification (GTDB taxonomy): domain Bacteria; phylum Pseudomonadota; class Gammaproteobacteria; order Chromatiales; family Chromatiaceae; genus JBGSTR01. Next base: position 3,011 of record JBGSTR010000646.1, read on the forward strand.
CGAAGGCGATCGCCGATGTGATCGACGGCAAGCGGACCCCTCTGGCGTCGAGCGTCAGCCGACAAAAGCTCGCGCAGTCCGTCCCCGGGTCGAGTCGACCCTTGCTCACCAGCATGGCGATCTCAGGCTGATGTCGACGCTCCGGGGCGCCCTCCGACTCGCCGCGCTCAAGGGCCTGTCGCGCCAGACTGCTCAGCCGTTCCCGCGTCAGCGCGTCGAAGATCAGCGTACAGGTGTCCAGCAGAATCACCCCTGCGCCTCCCATTCCTCGTTGATCGGGCTCACCACGTCGCCGACGCGGGCCCGGGCACGCAGGCTCTCAAGCTGCCGCTTCGCATCTGCCCCGTAATCGCGCGCGGCCGAGAGGCGCGCGATGACCGGCCCCGCCGCGTGACCAGGATCTCCTCGCCGATCTCAACGCGCGCGACAGATACTCCCGTAGATGGTTGCGCAGCTCCCTGACCGTGACCTTTCGCATGATCTCTCAATCCCAAATCCAGACGACTGAGCTGTACATATTCTTGCCTGAACCGTCTGAATCACTTCAGCTTTCGCTCGTTCGCTGCGGTGCGTTGAGGAACGAGCCGCATCCTGGCGATTCACTGTGCTCTATGCGCGGAGCATAGTGTCCCTTTCTCGGAGCGACGCGGTTGATTCTATACCTTTGTCCCCAGTTCATTAATGGTTGAAGTGACTATCGTTTTCGCGTAAACACTTCTAATAATCAAATTGTGAAGATCAGGCGATATCCCCTGAGTCCAACCGGTAGCGTTGGATCATCCAAGTCGTCAAGCTGCGGTTGCGAATCGAGATGACGACGAGCCAATGCGGTATTGGCTCCTCGGCATTGCGGCATCTCGACGGTAAAAGAGAGCTGGATTAGCAGCCCGTATCATCACCCAGCCCGTCTGTTAACTAAAATCATTGGGCTGTTCAAAGCAGAGGAGATAAGTCATGGCGAACAGTTTCTGCTCATTTACGAAAAGAGACCCTCCGACGCACGTAGGGCCTTTAAGTTCGTGGTCGCTCAGGTTGGCGGTCACCGCGCTGTTGATGTTCGGCTTTGCGCTTCCGCAAGCTATCTTCGCCAAGGACAATGAGGCGACTTCGCACTGGAAGGATGACAGGGCGAATGAGCACTGGGTCGGCACCTGGAGCAGTAGTCCGGTAGAAGTCGGCGACGCCTTCGAGGGTCAGACCTTGCGGCAGATCGTCCGCATCAGTATCGGTGGAGACCGGCTACGCGTGCGTCTCTCCAACAGATTTGGAACGGTGCCATTGATCATCGATACGGCAAGCGTCGGGATCCGAGCCGCGGGCGCCGCGGTTGCGCCTGGTTCACTGCGGCAACTTACCTTCGGCGGTGAGGCGTCCGTCGCGATTGCCGCCGGTGCCAAAGTCTTCAGCGACCCGGTCCGGCTCAGAGTTGATGACGAGGCGGACCTCGCCGTCAGCTTGTACGTCTCCGAGAACAACACGGGTGGATCGACCATGCACACGAGCGCGTGGCAGACCTCCTACATCTCGCCGCCGGGTAACTTTACCGCCGACGAGGTAATGACCGAAGAAGACACGACGACGTCTTGGTTCTGGCTGACGGGTGTGGATGTATGGACCGATCGGAATACCTTTGCCGTTGTCGCACTTGGAGATTCGATCACGGAAGGGTGCTGCCTGCCGGAGTTCGTGGATGCCAACGTGCGGTACCCGGACCAGCTGGCTCGTCTGCTTCTAGACCGTCACCGGGGGAAATCGAATATAGCAGTGCTCAATTCCGGGATCAGCGGCAATCGGGTCCTTAACGATGTCTTTGGCCCGAACGCCCAAGCCCGCCTTGACCCGGATGTAATTACGCAGAGTGGGGTAACGCACGTCATCCTGCTTGAAGGTGTCAATGACCTCGGCATCGGCACTGCTTTGTTCGGGCCGATTGTGGATGCCGAAGATATTATTGCCGGCTACAAGCAGATCGTCGAGCGTGCGCATACCGCGGGACTCAAGATCCTGGTCGGGACGATATTGCCCTTCAAGGGGTTTGCGCTTCCCGGGTATTGGAGCCCGGAGAATGAAGCGAAGCGGCAAACGGTCAATGCTTGGATCCGAACGAGTGATTTACACGACGGGGTCGTCGAGTTCGACAAGGCTATACGCGACCCCGACGATCCAGAGAGGATGCTTCCGGTGTTCGACGGTGGCGATGGTCTACATCCGAGCGCTGCAGGCTACGAGAGGATGGCAGCCGAGGCGGAAGAAGCCCTGTTTTCACCGCGAAGAGGGCATATTCGGCACCGCTGAGAATTCATTCGTTGATCGATGAAGGCAGAGTAAGTGATGACTCTGCCTTCCACTTTCTACCCAAGCATCAATGCCGAGCTGCCAACTGCCAGAGCCTCGCGGCTGCCTCTGGCCTGCGCGGCTTGGGCGCATCGGAAATCCCGCCGAGTCTGGGGCAAAGTCAGGGGTCGGCCCGGGGGGTTTCGTTGAACAGCGACCTCTGCTCGCGCTCTGCCAGATCGTCGGCCGTGCGTGCTGACCCGCTGAGGACGAATCGTCCGCCGTGGCGCCGGCCGCTAGTCGGGCTTGTTCCCGTTGTCGTTGTTGCGCCTGCCCGCGGGCGATGTCCGTTTCGCTGTAGCCGTCGAGGATTGGGCCTTTTCCTGCGCCCGCTTCTTTACCGCCTCCGGGGCGCGTTTCGCTTGCTCCATGATTTCTGTCGGCATGGTGGATCTCCGCTTCGAGCGGGGTTTAGGTAGTCCCCGTCGCTCCAGACGGCCGCTGAACGCGTAAATCGGGCGCGCGTTCAGCGCCGAGCTCGGATGTTCGCGGCTGTTCGCAGTAGAATGAGCCCGGAGCCGTACCTGACTCTGGATTCGCCCCCCCGCGAGACCCTCCCATGACAATAAGAGTAATGATCGTCGACGACCACGAGCTGGTCCGTACCGGCATCCGCCGCATCCTCGAGGAGCAGGATCTGATCGAGGTGGTTGGCGAGGCGGCCAACGGTGAGGACGCCCTGAAGCTTGCGAAACAGCTCGCGCCGGACATCGTGCTGATGGATCTGAGCATGCCGGGCGGGATGGGCGGCATCGAGGCCACGCGCAGGCTCGGACGCTTGGTGCCGGAGGCGCGCATCATTGCCCTGACGATGCTCGACGAGGATCCGTTCCCGGCGCAGTTGCGCGAGGCCGGCGGGATGGGCTACCTGACCAAGGGTTGTCCGGCGGAGGAGATGGTCAAGGCGTTGCGCGCGGTGGCCGGCGGACGGCGCTACGTTGACTCGCGGCTTGCGCAAGCGCATATGCTCGCGGACTGGGAGGGCGGCACCGGCAACCCGTTCGCGGAGCTGTCCTCGCGCGAGATGCAGGTTGCGACCATGATCCTCGACGGCCAACGTACCCAGGACATTTCCGAGACCCTATCCTTGAGCCCGAAGACGGTCAGCACGTACCGGCAGCGCATCTACGACAAGCTGGGCGTCCGCACCGACGTGGACCTTACGCGACTCGCGTATCGGCACGGTGTGCTCCGGGACAACCTCTGAGGACCGCAGTTTGGCAACGATGGTGCCGGTCGGCGCCCCATCGGTCTTCGCAAACGAAATCCTGATGGATAGCTTCGATCCCGATTGCCGGCGTTGTCCCAGGCTCGCCGCTCACCTGGACAGCGTGCGCGCCGCACACCCCGCCTATCATGCCGCT
>JBGSTR010000664.1:0-4170 GCA_041736365.1 Chromatiaceae bacterium
GGCGCTCGCCAAGGCCGAGGAGGGGGAATGCGCGGACTGATTCGGATTGAGACCCGCGAGCGTGAGGTGCTGGTCGACATCACAACCCGGGTGCGCGACTTCGTAGGGCGGAGCGGGGTGCGCGACGGACTGGTGAATATCTACGTCCAGGGGGCGACCGCCGCGGTCATGATCCAGGAGAACTGGGACGAGAGCGTGCAGACCGATGTGGTGGATCTGCTGCGCAAGCTGATCCCGCGCGGCGTGTGGCAACACGATGCACAGGACGGCAACGGCGACGCCCACCTGAAGGCGGGGCTGGTCGGACCCTCCGAGACCATCCCGGTGATCGACGGCGCGCTCGGTCTCTCGCGCTGGCAGAACGTCTTCCTGTGCGAATTCGACGGTCCGCGCCACGAGCGCACACTCGTATGCACCCTGATCCCCTTGAGTCCCGAAGGCCCATGAGCTTCTACGACAAGATTCGCAGCTGCAACGCGTGGCACCCCGAGGACTTCGTCCCGTTTATGCTCGCCGGGGAGCGCATCGGCAGCCTGCGCCGCGCCTTCGCCGCCGAGCTGGCGCGCTGGCCGGGGCAATTCCGGGTCACGCCGGAGGCGGTGGTTTGGAGGGGCGCGCCGGAGGGATTTGCGGCGCGTACCGAGGCCCTCGCGTCGCTGATCGAGTCGTTGATCGTCGAAGGCGTGATCGACCATCTCCATGGCGAGCAGTACCCGGTGACCGCCGCCACTCGTGACCAGGCGCGCTGCCTAATCGATCGCGCCTGCGCCCCGTACTTCGGCACCCGCGCCTTCGGCCAGCATCTCAACGGCTATGTGCGGACCGCACGCGGCATCGAGATGTGGATCGGCCGGCGATCCGCCGACCGGCGCAATTTTCCCCTGCTGCTGGATAATCTGGTCGCCGGCGGCCTGCCCCACGGGGTTGGCCTGGCGGAGAATCTCCGCAAGGAGTGCCGGGAGGAGGCGGGCATGCCGCAGGAGCTGGCGGATCGGGCGCTCGCGGTCGGTGCCGTAACCTACTGCCGGGACTCCAGCCGCGGACTGAAGCCGGACGTGATGTATTGCTATGACCTGGAGCTGCCGGAGGACTTCGTGCCGGTCTGCACCGACGGGGAGGTCGAAGCGTTCTACCGCTTGCCGGTCGACGAGGTCGCCGCCATCGTTCGCGACACCGACGAGCTCAAGCTCAACTGCAACCTCGTTGTCATCGATTTTCTACTGCGCCACGGGTTGATTCCGCAGGAACATCCGGACTACCTCGCGCTACTACGCGATCTCCGCTCCCCCTTGCCTGACGGCGGCGCCGAGACTACCTATGGAAAACGCTAATTCAACGCCCTCCCGGCAGTCGATCGGCTCGCGGTCCGAGAGGCGCGACTCTCGAGTTGCGCCATGCGTTTCCCTAAGCTTGCGTCCACTCAGAACCAAGCGGCAGAACGCCGCAAAGAAGGCACTATGAATCCAGCTTCGTTCCCCATCGTGCGTAGACCCAGTGTTGCGGTGCGTGTCGGCTCAGTGACCGTCGGCGGGACGACGCCGATCGTGGTCCAATCCATGACCAACACGGACACCGCCGACACGGCCGCGACCGTGCGTCAGGTTGCGGAGCTGGCCGCCGCCGGCTCGGAGCTGGTGCGAATCACCGTGAACACCGAGTCCGCGGCGCAGGCCGTCCCCGCCATTCGCGAGCTGCTGGACGCGCAGGGCTGCGCAGTGCCACTGATTGGCGATTTCCATTTCAACGGCCACCGGCTGCTGACCGATTATCCGGAGTGCGCGCAGGCACTGGCCAAATACCGCATCAACCCCGGCAATGTCGGCAGCGGGGAAAAACGCGATTCACAATTCGCGACCATGATCGAGACCGCGTGCCGTTACGACCGAGCGGTGCGCATCGGTGTCAACTGGGGCAGCCTCGACCAAGACCTGATCATTCGCCTGATGGACGAGAACGCACGCAGCGCGGCACCGCGGGATGCGGAGTCGGTGATGCGCCAGGCAATGGTCCTGTCGGCCGTCACCAGTGCCGAGCGGGCGATTGAGCTGGGGCTGCCGAAGGATCACATCATCCTGTCCTGCAAGATGAGCGGGGTCCAGGACCTGATCGCCGTCTATCGTCTGCTGGCCGCTCGCGGCGACTACGCCCTGCACCTTGGGTTGACCGAGGCCGGCATGGGCTCCAAGGGCATCGTGGCGTCCACCGCCGCGATGGCGGTCCTGCTGCAGGAGGGGATCGGCGACACCATTCGGGTATCGCTGACACCGGCGCCCGGCGAGGAGCGCACCCGCGAGGTCGTGGTGGCCCAGGAGATCCTGCAGACCATGGGGCTGCGCTCGTTCTCCCCGATGGTCACCGCTTGCCCCGGATGCGGGCGAACCACAAGCGACTATTTCCAGCATCTGGCACAGGATATCCAGGCCTACCTGCGCGAGCAGATGCCGATCTGGCGTGAACGCTATCCCGGCGTGGAGACCCTCCAAGTAGCTGTCATGGGCTGTGTCGTCAACGGCCCGGGCGAGAGTAAACACGCCAATATCGGCATCAGCCTGCCCGGCAGCGGAGAGCGTCCCGCCGCACCGGTGTATATCGACGGCGAAAAGGTCGCCACCCTGCGAGGCGAGCACATCACGGAGCGCTTCAAGGAAATGGTCGATGAATACGTCGCGACGCGCTACGGGGCCGTTGAGACCAGCGTCGAGCCGTAGCGAGTGCTTTTCCCGCCGTCGTCGGCGTGCTCGCCGCGACTCAAACGAGCGTGTTTTTTCGCCGCGCGTCAAGAATACTTAACGTAAAGCCACGTTGATAAAGGCGCTCCATGCCGGCGTCGAGCCGATCACGGCCGCTCCGCGACACGCATCCGACGTCGGTGCGTACCCCCTTGACATCCGCCGCTTTTTTGTAATTCGGCGGCGGTAAAGATCTTATTTTCGGGAGTTATGCTGGAGCAGATTCTTCATGTAAAAACTGAGGAGCTCACGCAAAGACCGCGCAACGGGGCATTTATTGCCGATTGTTCACAATATCTGTGGATAACCCTGTGGAAGGATGGCGTCGGCTCGTTTAGGTGTAAATACTTAGTGTCGATTCTGCGGGAGCGGTCAATTCGTAGCCACTTTCTAGCGCGTCATAAAAAACAGTAACTTAGTCTTGCCCCGTGAGTCCTTCCGTGGTCAATTGCTGGCCACGGCTCAACCGATACATTAGGTTTTTCCCAAGTTCGGCTGTCTCGCGAGCGGTGGATTGCTCGACGCCCCCGAAAGCGCCGACGACTCCGATCCCGTTGAACCCGATTTCCGGCTCATCCCCGGACAAAGAAGCTCAGCGCTCGGCTTTTCCGCTTTGGTGCGGCGCAACCAGCCCCTGTCCGCTGACACCTCTGGCGTCGGGTCCGAGAAGTCGCAAATACTCGTCCACGACGGTCTCCGGGCCGGGGAGGCTGCTGGGGTTCTCCCCCGGGTAGAGTCGCGCCCGCAGTCCGGTACGGACGATCCCCGGGTCGATGCTGTTGACCCGAATCGGACTGCTGCCCAGGGTCTCCTCCGCCAGTACCTGCATCAGTCCCTCGATGCCGAATTTCGCCGCGGCGAATGCACCCCAATAGGCCTTGCCGGCTCGTCCGACGCGATCGGAGGTGAATACCACCGAGGCATCCCGGGAGGCACGCAGCAAGGGTAGGCAGGCCTGGGTGAGCAGAAACGGGGCTGTTAGATTGATGCGCAGGACGCGCTCCCACTCGCTCGCGTCATAGTCGTCGATGCGGCTGAGAAACGGCGCGAAGGCGGCGCAGTGCACAAGCCCGTCGAGCCGACCGAAGTTCTCGCCGACTACCTCGGCTGCGGCGCCGAACGCCTCGGGGTCGGCGGCCTCCAGGTCCAACGGCAGGATCGCGGGCTCCGGACCCTCGTCTGCCGTAATGGTGTCGTAGACGGGGCCGGCGAGGTCCTCGTCGCGCTCGCTCAAGACGACCGTCGAGTTTGCCGTCCCGGGACACAAGGTGGGGCTCATCATCGGGAGCCGCGGCGAGAACCTGAAGCGCATCGAGCGCGACACGGACACGAAAATCAATTTTGAGCAGGTCGGCGGCATGAACCCGAACGAAATGCCGACGCGGAGGGTGTACATCACCGGGCTGCCTGACGACTGCGAGGCCGCGCGGCGGCTCATCAT
>JBGSTR010000682.1:0-6538 GCA_041736365.1 Chromatiaceae bacterium
GCGCTCGACCAGCCCGTCGTCGGTGGCGCCCGCGACCGCGTAGCGACCGGCGGCGGGATCGAAGGTGGCGATGGACGCCAGCCCCAGATACACCGGCAAGCCCTTGGCCCGATCCGCGCCGACCCATTGACCCACCAGCACGTCCGCTCCCAGATCGTCACCGCCGAGCCGACCGCGCGGGTCGCGCTTGGCGTACTCGAGCTCGAAACGAGCGCGCGCTTGTCCCTGATCATCGTGCTCGACCAGCACCAGCGAGCGCGGCCCGGTAAGCTCGCCTGTCAAGGGGATGTCCTGAAGATGACGTGTGTAGAAGTAGCTGCCCTGAATCGGTACGCCGGGCCGCGGATCGATGAGGGTCATGCGAATCGGAAGGTCCCCGCGCAGATCGCCGGTGTAGTCGTAGTGATCCAAAGCCTCCGCGTTGCAATCACCGAGCAGAAACAGTGCGGCGACCGCAAGCACACCCGCGACGCCCCGGGGACCGCGTCGTCCGTCGATCGATGGTGCCGGAATGCAAGCCGCACGGGTCGACGACATTGCTGCGGCCGGGCATGCGGCTACCATGCGATCGTACCGTGCCGGATCCGCAAAGGCCGCCCTTGAGGCGCTATGGTCGCCGAGCTTCGCCGCGAAATACCGGCATAGACCACTTGCGCGGTTGACGTCCCCGGATGCCGATTGCTGTAATCTCACGTTACATGCCGCTCCAAACCCATTTCAGGTAGTCGTTCCATGCCCCTGCAACCCGTGATCTTGTCCGGAGGCTCCGGTACGCGCCTGTGGCCGTTGTCCCGCGAGGCCTTTCCGAAACAGTTCCTGACGCTGACCAGTCAGCACACCATGCTTCAGGAGACGGTGCTGCGCGTCGACGGACTGGATACCGAGCACCCGCAACGGATCATAAGGCTCTTCGATCCGATCGTGGTATGCAACGAGGCACACCGGTTCCTGGTCGCCGAGCAGTTTCGCGCCATGGGTCGCAACGTCGCCAACATCATCCTCGAGCCGAAAGGGCGCAATACCGCACCCGCGCTGACACTCGCGGCGCTCGCCGCAACCATCGACGGCGCGGACCCGGTGCTGCTGGTGATGCCCGCCGACCACACGATTCGCAACGAGGTCGGCTTCCGCGCGGCCGTTGCGGATGGTTGCGTGCTCGCCCAGCAGGGTGCGATCGTCACCTTCGGCATCGTGCCCGGAAAGCCGGAGACCGGCTATGGCTACATCCGCCAAGGGAAGCGCTACGAGAGCGAGGGATTGGAGGGCTCGGCCTATGTGCTCAGCGGATTCGTGGAGAAGCCGGATGAGGAAACCGCACAGACCTACCTGAGCTCCGGGGACTATCTCTGGAACAGCGGCATCTTCATGATGCGCGCGACGACTTGGCTGGGGCTGATCGAGGCCTTCCGCCCGGATATCGCACAGATCGTAGTGAAGGCCTTTTCGCGCGGCGGCGTCGACGGCGACTTCCAGCGCGTCGAGGCCGAGATCTTCGCGACCTGTCCGAGCGACTCGATCGACTACGCCGTGATGGAGCGCCTGACCGGCAGCAACGCGACCGGGGATGGTCCGCCGCCGATCGTCGTGCCGCTTGACGTCGGCTGGTCCGATGTCGGGGCCTGGTCGGCCCTGTGGGAGGTCCGCGAGCAGGACGAGGCCGGCAATGTGCTCGATGGGGACGCCTTCGTCCACGACGCCACCAACAACCTGCTCATCGCCCATCATCGGATGGTCGCCGCGCTGGGCGTGCACGACCTGATCGTGGTGGAGACCGCGGATGCGGTGCTGGTCGCCAACAAGGGCAGCGCCCAGGACGTCAAGACGTTCACTCAGTTCCTGCAACGCGAGCGGCGCGACGAGTATCGCTATCACCAGCGCGTGCACCGGCCCTGGGGCTCGTTCGAGTCCATCGGCCGCGGCGACCGTTATCAGGTCAAGCGCCTGATCGTGAAGCCCGGCGAATCGCTGTCGCTGCAGATGCACCATCATCGCGCCGAGCACTGGATCGTGGTCTCCGGGACCGCGCGCGTGATCTGTGACGACAATCGGTTTCTGCTCTCCGAGAACCAGTCGACCTATATTCCGGTTGGCGCGCAACATCGCCTCGAAAACCCGGGTTCCATCCCGCTCGAGATCATCGAGGTCCAATCGGGAAGCTATCTCGGCGAAGACGACATCGTACGTTTCGAGGACGCATACAACCGCGGCGCGGACGAAACCACCTGACACCGCGCGAACGGCACCGCCCATTCGGGCGGTCGCGTATCGCGTCCCTTTGATTGAAAGCTGTTTCCAGCGGAGCCCACTATGGGATTCAAATGCGGGATCGTGGGCCTGCCCAACGTGGGCAAGTCCACCCTTTTCAATGCCCTGACCAAGGCCGCGATTGCAGCCGAGAACTACCCCTTCTGCACCATCGACCCGAACGTCGGTGTGGTGCCGCTGCCCGATGAAAGGCTCGACGTCATCGCCGCCATCGTCAGGCCCCAGAAGGTCATCGCCACGACCATGCAGTTCGTCGACATCGCCGGACTGGTGGCGGGCGCATCCAAGGGCGAAGGGCTCGGCAACAAATTCCTCGCCAATATCCGCGAGACCGACGCCATCGCCCATGTGGTGCGCTGCTTCGAGGACGACGACGTGGTGCATGTATCCGGGCGCGTCGACCCGCCGGGAGACATCGAGGTGATCAACACCGAGCTGGCGTTGGCGGACCTGGAATCGGTCGAGAAGGCGTTGGACCGCGCTGCTCGGGCGGCCAAGACGGGCGACAAGAAGGCGGCGGTGCGACAAGCCCTACTGGAGCGGGTGCGCGATCAGCTCGATTCCGGTGCGCCGGTGCGTGCGCTCGGTCTCGATGCCGACGAGCGGCTGGAGCTTCGCGACCTGTTCCTGCTCACCGCGAAGCCGACCATGTATATCGCCAACGTCGCCGAGGACGGCTTTCGGGACAACCCGTCGCTGGACGCGGTGCGCGAGCTGGCGGCTCGCGAAGGCGCGGAGGTGGTGGCCGTGTGCGCCGCGATTGAGGCCGAGATCGTCGCACTCGACGAGGTCGACCGGGCCGAATTCCTGGCCGACCTCGGCCTTGAAGAGCCGGGCCTAAACCGGGTGGTCCGCGCCGGCTACCGGCTGCTCGCGCTCGACACCTATTTCACCGCCGGACCAAAAGAGGTCCGGGCCTGGACCATTCCCCGGGACGCGCGCGCCCCCCAGGCAGCGGCCGTGATTCACACCGACTTCGAGCGAGGGTTCATCCGCGCCGAGGTGATCGGCTATGACGATTTCGTCGCCTGCAAGGGTGAGCAAGGGGCCAAGGAGGCCGGACGTCTGCGCTCGGAGGGCAAGGAATATGTCGTACGCGACGGCGATGTGATCCATTTCCGTTTCAACGTCTGACGATTTCACCCCTCGCGTTGACGTGAATCGGGCTCCTACTTATACTTGTCGGCCCCGCAAGGCTACGTAGCTCAGCTGGTTAGAGCACCGCACTCATAATGCGGGAGTCGGTGGTTCAAATCCACCCGTAGCCACCAAACGCAGATGAAACAGCCGCTTACGAGCGGCTTTTTCTTTTCCCCAAAGACTTGACTTGCCCTCCACACCTCCGTGCCAGCGCCGGCTGGTGGCGGCACGACACTCCTGTCAGCGAGCCCACCCCGGGGCTATCACAGTGATCGACCCGGGGACATCTCGGCTCCCGTACACGTGCCTCTTGACGCCCGAGCGAATTGGTAGGATAAATCGCACGAAACCCGCCCCGGCGGGAGAGTAAGGAAGTGCGCACGGGACGCACCGTGCAGAGAACCGTCCACCGGATCTGCAGCAGGATGCCGCCATGAAGATTCCGCCCCGCCTAGCTTTTTCAGCCCTGGTCGCCGTGATGCCAACGCTCGCCGCCACGGCGTTCGCCGAGGACCTCCAAGAGAGCCGTTTCGCGGCCGAGTGCCAAGAGATCCGCTTCCAGCGCGGACATTCTTCGGGAACCGTACGCGGCGTCGCCCCGCCGGAGGGTGTGGTCTGCTTCCGGATGACGACCGCCGCGAGCCAGACCGCAAACCTGAAGATCACAGGCCGGAACGTCATGTTTTCGGTCAACCACGTCGACGGTCGAGACGCCTACAGCTTTACCACGGAGAAGAAAACCTACCGGATCGAAGTAGTCCAGCTAATGCGATCGCTCACGGACGAGCCATTCTCGCTTTCGGTGTCGATACGTTAGGCGCCGCCCTTCAACATGCACTCTTGAACGCCCTCCAGGAGAAACAGGAAATGATTGTTGAATGACAAAACATCCCGGTCGCCGGGCACGATGGATCCTCGTGCTCGCCGCATTGGGACTCTTGTGCCAAATTGGCACGGCCCAGGCGTCCGATCGCCAGCGCACGTGCAGAAAAGAGCCCACGGACGACTTAATCCAATACGGCGACCTGATGTCCTGCTCGCTCGATCCCGGCACCGACCTCGACACGTTTCGATTCTCGGGCGTCGCCGGCGAGGTCGTCGTCATCCAGGCCGCTAGGCTCGGCGGTGCCGGACTTCCCTGCCTGGAGCTTCTGCGGCCCGACGGCACCTCGCTCAAACCTAAGACCTGCACCTCCAATAGCGCACGACTCGACGCCACGCTCGACCGCAACGGCCAGTACCGCATCCGCGTCTCGGAGTACTACGCGCGCTACGTGACCCCCTATTCGGTCGTTCTCGAGCGTGTCGGACCCGCGTCCACGGCCGCAACCCAGCTCGACGCGGGCGCGAGCGTCGGCGGCATCATCAGCCCGCTCGGGGAGATCGATTCATTCGCCTTCCAGGCCAAGGCCGGCGACGTGATTTCAGTAGTAGGAACCGATACCAGCGCCACTGCCGCATACGTGAATATGGAGCTTATCGGTCCCAATGGGGTGCGAGTCATCGCCGGCGGAGGTGGCGATCGGGCAACACTTACCCGCACCATCGTCGACCCCGGCATCTACACCGTGCTGCTCTACGAGTACTACGAGCGTTATCCCGATATGACCTACCGCCTGGACTACAGTTGCTCGGGCGCTTGCCCGCCGCTCAACCTTAGCCGGCGTTACATCGACACCGCCTCGATCGAAACGATCGGCGGCACCCGCCTGCCGGAGTCGGTATCGCTCTACCAAACCCTCTCCAATAAGCAGACACAATTGCTGATCAAGGATGGAAGCAACGGAAATACGATCAAGACGATTCCGGTATTCAACTCCACGGCGGAACCGCTCGCGCTGGCGGCGATCGGCGACACCAACGGGGACCTGGTGTCCGAGCTCGCGGTGCTCGGTATTAACCTAGGTAGCGGCAGCACCTTCGTTTGGATCGTCGATCCGGTCACGGGTGACGTGAGCAACAGTCTTTACTTCAACTCGGGTTTCGTGCCGCTTGACTTCAGCAAGTTCGAGGACGTCAACCGCGACGGCATCGCGGACATTGGGGTAATGGCGGTGGAAAAGGCGACCGGTGTCACCAGGCTCAAGATCACCGACGGCCTGACCGGCGCAGCAATCTCGACTCGGACACTACCGAAGTAGATTGATGGGAAAGGACCTCGCGGCGGCCCTCGCCGCGAGGTCACGGCGTCCGCCGGTGCCGGCGCGACCCAACCGCTCAAGCGTTGGCGCGCAACCAAGCCAAGACCTCGTCTGCATTGCGATCCGGGGGAAACACCGGATAGAACACCTTGCGGATGCGGCCGTTCTCGCAGATGAGCGTCAGCCGCTTGTACAACTCCGTGCCCGCGACGCGGAACGTCGGCAAACCTATTGCCTGCTTTAGCAGCAGGCCAGAATCGCTGAGCAATTGAAACGGGAGATGCAGGCGCTCGCGCGCCTCGCGTTGGTGCTCCGTGGTCTGTGCGCTCAGGCCGAAGACCGTGGTGCCGAGCGCCGTCAGCGCGGAGAAATTGTCACGAAAACCGCACGACTGTGGGGTGCAGCCGCGAGCACCGGGAATTGCGTCCCAACCCTCGGGTAGCGGGACGTCGGGCCGTCCCGTCAGCGGGTAGATGTAGATGACGGCCGGCTGTCGCAGCTCGCCTACATTGACGGTCAAGCCGTCTGTGGCGGCGAGCGCCTGCTCCGGAAGGCGTGACCCCGGGAGATGCGCGGCAGCCCCATCATCCAGCGGCGCCGGAAGACCATCGGGCAAACGTGTTAGCACCCCTTACGCCCGCGTGCCCCCTCGCCCCGCAAATCGGTCAGGGACGTGCGCTACCGATGACGATCGCGACGGGTTCAGTCCGACTCGAGGCCACCGGCCCGACCTCGCCTTCAAGGTCACCCGGCTGGGGCATCGCCTGACCGCTCTTGGAAATCCGCGCGCCGACGATCACTTGGGGAAACGCCGAGAGCCGCATGGCGGGCATCATGGCCATGCTGTCGTCCAGCTTCACGGTGAGTGGCAGATCCTTGACCTGCAGACGCTGCACCGCCAGGGGCATCGGCGGCCCGGACGCGGCCCGGGCGAAGACGAACAGGGTATCGTCCGGATCGGCACCCTTGGCCAGCGCCGGGTCGAGCGTGAC
>JBGSTR010000702.1:0-5779 GCA_041736365.1 Chromatiaceae bacterium
CTCACGCGTCGCGCCGGCGCCGTCGAGCGCGATGTGCCGGCTCTACAGCCCGGCGGCGGCGTCGCCGAGACCGCCTGAGCCGCAACTCCTAATCATCCCCAACGAACCGAAATAGGGGCATTCCATGAGCGAGACCTTCGATGTAGTGGTGGTAGGCGGCGGACCCGCCGGGTCGACCGCCGCGACTGATTTGGCCCGAGTCGGACGCTCGGTTCTGTTGCTCGACCGCGGTGGTCGCATCAAGCCCTGCGGCGGTGCCATCCCGCCGCAGTTGATTCGCGAATTCGAGATTCCCGCGCATCTGTTGTGCGCGCGCATCGAGTCCGCGCGCATGATTTCACCGACCGATCGCCAGGTAGACATGCCGATCGAAGGCGGCTTCGTCGGAATGGTCAACCGGGAGCAGTTCGACGAGTGGCTGCGGGAGCGCGCCGTGGAAGCCGGAGCCGAGCGCCGTACCGGAACCTTCTCCGACTTGGAGCATGGCACGGATGGCTACGCCCTGGTGCGCTATGAGACCACGGAGGAGGGGGGTGAAAGGGCCGTACGCGAGGTTCGAGCCCGCTGTGTCGTCGGTGCGGACGGAGCCAAGTCTCGGGTCGCCCGGCAGGCCCTTCCGCGCTCCGAGACGGTGCCCTGCGTGAGCGCCTATCACGAGATTGTGAGCGCTCCGGAGACGGCGGCCAACTACGATCCGAAGCGCTGTGATGTCTACTATCAGGGTCGGCTGTCGCCCGACTTCTATGGCTGGGTCTTCCCTCACGGGGAGACGATCAGTGTCGGTGTCGGTACCGCGATATCCGGATTCTCTCTCAAGACCGCGGTGACGGAGCTGCGTCGCAGCGCCGGGCTTGCGGATGCGCCGACGCTGCGGCGCGAAGGCGCTCCAATTCCGTTGCGACCATTAAAGCGGTGGGACGACGGGCGTCGTGTGGTGCTGGCGGGGGATGCCGCCGGCGTGGTGGCGCCGGCCTCCGGTGAAGGTATCTATTACGCCATGGCGGGCGGTCGCTTTGCCGCCGACGCGGCCGATGCCTTCTGCGCCACGGGGGAAGCGCGTTGCCTGGGGCTTGCCCGCAAACGTTTCATGAAGGCCCACGGGCGGGTGTTCTGGGTACTGGGGATGCTGCAGCGTTTTTGGTATTCCAGCGACCGCCGTCGAGAGCGCTTCGTCAGCCTGTGCCGGGATCCCGACATCCAGACGCTCACCTGGGAGGCGTACATGAACAAGCGTCTCGTACGCGCCCGACCCGCGGCGCATGCGCGGATTTTTTTCAAGGACTTGGCTCACCTTCTGGGCGTCGCGTCCACCAAGTAGTCGTTCAGCACAAGCGGCGGCACATCATGCCCAACTGGCTCGCCGGCGGAAACTTCGTCTACCTGATACTCGTTCTCATGGTGATCGAGGCAGTGACCCTCGCGCTCGTTTGGGCGCGCACTGCCCGGGGCGTGCCCCCGCTCTCCCTGGCCGTCAACCTGGCGGCCGGCGCCTGTCTGTTGCTCGCGCTGCGCGCGGGCCTCGCCGGGGCGCAATTCCAGAGCATCGGCATCTTTCTTGCCTTGGCCCTTGCGGCGCATTCGGCAGACGTAACCTTGCGTTGGCAGGGCTGCGCGAAATAGCAGGAACAACAGAGGCCAAGCACTTGCCGGTCTTGGCCTTCGTGCACCTTTTCAGATACCGGCTGTCCAACCCGGAGGATGATCGATGGGTTACGCGGTCGCTAGGGGATTAAGGTCTCGATGCGCGCTCGGGTGCGACCTTGTTGTGCACCCGCCCACCGACTGGGACGCAGGCGCCGATTGTAGTCAGACAGGCACCCGGATCGTGACGGGGTGCTCACGCCGACCCGTCAAGGGCCGTAAACTGATGTTTACGTTGTCAAGCCTTCACGTCCAGCATTCCCCGGGACGCGTGTCTGTGTGCCGCCACCCGCAACGTTGACGCCATACTAATGTAACCGGATGGTAACTATGGGCCGATCTGATTGGATTCGGAACCTCGAAACCCCCATAATCGACGGCGCGCTGCGCGTGTCCGTACGCGACAGAAGCCTGCTTGATCGGTGAATATCATGCGCGAGGAAAACCTTGCACTGCCGGATGTCATGCTCGTGATCGACGCCGAGGGCGTGATCCGGGACGCCACTCTTTCGAACCTTTTCGCCGGCGAGCGAGCCGCGGAATGGATCGGTAGCCCCTGGACCGATACCGTCGCCGCATCCGACGCCGATCAGCTCAAGCGGATGCTGGACGATGCCCAAACCGCGGGGGTCTGTGCCTTCCGTCACCTCAATCAGCGTTTCCCGAGCGGGGTAGAAATCCCGATCGAATACACGGCCGTCCGACTTGGCGGCGACAGCCGGACCCTGGCCATCGGCAAGAACTTGCGTGCGGTTGCGGAGCTTCAGGCAAGACTGGTGGAGGCGCAACAGGCGATCGAGCGCGACTACTGGAAGCTGCGCGAGGTCGAGACCCGATACCGTCTCGTTTTCAACTCCTCGAGTGACGCCGTGCTGCTTCTCAAGGCCGGGACGTACGCGATTGTGGAGCTCAACCCGGCAGCCGCCCAAGCCTTGGGCGTCCCGCTGCTCAAGACCAGGGGTAGCGCCGGTGTGCGCTTGCCCGAGCTGCTGATGCAGGATGAGCGGGAGCTCTTCCATGCGATGATGCGGCGCGTGCGCGAGGGCGGGAAGGCGCCCGGGATCATGCTGCGACTCGGCGACGAGCGCGTGCCGTGGATGGTCCGCGGATCCCTGGTGAGCTCCGTGACAGAGGAAGTTTATCTGTTGCAGCTCACGCCCTCCGCCGCCGTCGGGCAGCAACCGGACTTGGCGAATCCCGTTCCGATTGACGATTTGATCGAAAGCGGACCGGACGGGTTCGTGGTGATCGATCAACAAGGCGTCATCCGGCGCGTCAACCGAACCTTCGTCGACCTCGTGCAGATGGGCTCCGAATCCGCCCTTGTGGGTGAGTCGTTGAGCCGTTGGCTGGGTCGCCCTGGCGCGGATCTCACGGTTCTCCTCGCGAACATCTCGCGGCTGGGAGCGGTGCGCTTGTTTTCGACCACGCTTCGGGGCGAGCTGGGCACCGAGATCGAGGCGGAGATCTCGGCCTCCGGCAACAGTGATCGAACCGGGGGACGCATCGCCGTTTTCGTGCGGGACGTCTCGCGCCGGCTGACCGCCGGGTCGCGAGAATCCAAGGGCCTCGACGGGCTGCTCCAGTCACTGAGCAAACAGATCGGTAAGACCACCCTGCGTAAGCTGGTCGACGACACCGTGGGCATCGTCGAGCGGCATTACATCGACTCGGCCCTGGACCTAACCGGGGGCAATCGGACCGCCGCAGCGGAGCTGCTTGGCCTGAGTCGTCAGAGCCTGTACGCCAAGCTGAACCGCTACGGTATGGATGAAGAAACCCGTCTCGCAGCGAGCGGCGCCCGATAGCGCCGCGCCGCCCACAGCTAAGTGTTGTCCAACACCACACCGGCACCCGGTTTCGGTCAAGCCAACCTAACGAACTGCGAGATGGAGCAGATCCATCTCGCCGGCTCCATTCGGCCGGATGGGGTGCTGCTGCTTGTCGGCGAGCCGGGTCTTGAAGTCCTCGTCGCCAGCGCGAATACCGACACGCTCACCGGGAAGAGCCCCGGGGCGCTCATCGGCACTTCACTAGACGCATTGGGCGGTAATTTGGCCGCGCAGATCAGGGCGGCCGTGGACGAGCCCCTGCATGAGATCCCGGCGGCGGTGCGCTGCAGGGTGGGGGGCCGCGAACGTAATCTGACCGCACTGCTCCACCGCCCTCCCGGCGGGGGTTTGATTGTCGAGCTCACCGATTCCGGTCCCCGGCTGGACCTGTCCGATTTCGTTTGCGATGCCCTGCGCGCCATCTCCGCAACCTCTTCGTTGCGCATGCTGTGCGACGAGAGCGCACGCATCTTCAAGGGCTTGGTCGGCTACGACCGGGTCATGATCTACCGCTTCGACGAGGAGGGCCACGGTGAGGTCTACTCCGAGGAGCGCGAGCCGCAATTGGAGGCCTTTCTCGGCAACCGCTATCCGGCGACCGACATTCCGCAGATTGCACGCCGACTGTATGTCCGCAACCGCATCCGCGTGCTTGAGGACGTAGCCTACGACCCGGTCCCGCTCACCGCCGGCTGCTCCCCCTACACCGGGGAGCCCTTGGACATGTCGCTGTGTTTCCTGCGCAGCATGTCCCCGATCCATATTCAGTACCTCAAGAACATGGGCGTGAACGCGACACTGGTGGCGTCGCTCATCGTTCGCGGCAACCTGTGGGGTTTGGTTTCCTGCCACCATTACTCGCCGCGCTTCATGCAGTACGAGCAGCGCGTCGCCTGCGAGCTCCTGGCGGAGGCGGTAGCGACCCGAATCGCGGCCCTGCAAGGCTTTGCGCAGGCACAGGCCGAGCTTTCCGTGCGGCGGCTCGAACAGCACATGATCGAGGCGATTGCGCGCCGCGGCGAGTGGGAATATGCGCTGTTCGACAACCCTCAATTTCTACTCGAGCCCTTGTCCGCGACGGGCGCGGCCCTGCTTTGGGACGGTCGCGTGCGGACCTCCGGCGAGGTGCCCTCGACCAGCCGATTGAACGCGATCGGGAAATGGCTCAATTCGCTCAATTCCAGGACGCGCGAGCCGGTGTTTGCCACTTCGTCGCTCGCCGGCTTGGCGCCGGGATTCCGCGACCTGCTGCCGGAGGCGAGCGGACTGCTCGCCGTGCCCCTATCGCGCGGATCCGGCGAGTATCTGGTTTGGTTTCGGCCCGAACGCTTGCGCACCGTGACCTGGGGCGGTAATCCCTATAAGGCTGTCGAGTTTGGCGACGATCCGTCCCAGCTCTCGCCTCGTCGCTCCTTTGCCCAATGGCATCAGATCGTCGAGGGTACTTGCGATCCCTGGACCAACGATGATCTCACCACCGGTCGCCTGCTCGGCGAGTCGGTTGCCGACGTGATCCAGCAGTTCCGATCGCTGCGTGTTCTGATCGCCCGGGATCAGTTTCAGAGCATCAGCGCCAAGGTGCGCCGCTCCGATCAACCCGTGCTGATCGCGGACGCGGGCGGCAGCGTCGTGTTGACCAACGAATCCTTTGATCAACTGTTGGAGGGGCGAGCGCGTCCTCAGGCACTCGATGACTTGGTGCCGCTGTTCATCGAGCGCGACGAGCTGCAGCGCTGCCTCGTCGAGCTGAGGAGCTATTTCCGCTCCTGGCGGGGGGAGGTCACGCTGGTTGGCGGCCTGGGCTCTGCTCGTCCGCTGATGGTGCGGGTGGACCCGGTCCTGTCCTCGCCGCGGGAGGCGCTCGGCTTTGTGCTGCTTTTTACGGACATCAGCGAGCGCAAGGCACTGGAAGATGCGCGCCGTCGTTTTCAGGCGGACGTGGTTGAGCGTCACCGCATCAGCTCGCAGCCGCTGAAGAACCAGGCCGATCTCAAACGTCGGGAGTTGTTGGCGAGCATCGTCGGCAATGCACAGCTGGCGGCCCTGGAGATCACCGACGGACCGGATCTGAGTCGTGCCCCGGAGATGCTCCTGTCCGTGCAATCCGCGGTAGACCGTGCCACCGAGCTCCTGGAGCACCTGGTCTGGTACCGCTCCCGCGACGGGGATGCGGAAGCTTCGGACACCGACACCGACACCCCAGAATAGTCAATCTCGACGCAAGCGGCGCGCTCAGCCCGTCCGGCCTGCCGTACCTCGGGCGCAACACCAGCGCGGCGGGCGTCAACCGGCTGGCGGGGCGTTGC
>JBGSTR010000726.1:0-3975 GCA_041736365.1 Chromatiaceae bacterium
CTTCGCCCGCGAGCTGGGCGTGAATCTCGCCCTGGTCAACGGGAGTGGCCCGAAGAATCGGGTCCTCAAGGAGGACGTACAGGGATTCGTCAAACAGACCCTCGCCCGGGGCGGGGCGGAGCAGCCGAGCGGTGCCCTGCCCTTCGCGCTGCCCGCGGCACCGGAGATCGACTTCGCGAAATTCGGCGAAATCGAGATCGGCGAGCTGCCGCGCATCAAACGCATCAGCGGCCGGCACCTGCACCGAAGCTGGCTCAGCGTGCCGCACGTCACCCAATTCGACGAGGCGGACATCACCGAGCTGGAGGACTTCCGCCGCGCGCGCAACAAGGACGCCGCGCCACAAGACATCCGCTTGACCTTCCTTCCCTTCCTGCTGAAGGCGGTCGCCGCGACGCTCGGCCAGATGCCGATCGTCAAGGCATCCCTGACGCCCGACGGCGAGCGGCTGGTCCACAAGCACTACACCCACGTCGGGGTCGCGGTGGACACGCCCAACGGTCTGCTGGTTCCGGTCTTGCGCGACGTCGACCAAAAGGGCATTCAGGCGCTGGCCGCGGAGCTCGCCGAGATCAGCGTAAAGGCCCGCGAGGGCAAGCTGCTGCCGGGCGACATGCAGGGTGGCTGCTTCACGATCTCGAGTCTGGGCGGTATCGGCGGCACCGCCTTTACGCCCATCATCAATGCCCCGGAGGTCGCGATACTCGGCGTATCGCGCTCCCGGATGCGCCCGGTTTGGAACGGCAAGGAGTTCGCGCCGCGACTGATGCTGCCGCTGTCGCTGTCCTACGACCATCGGGTCGTCGACGGCGCAGACGGGGCACGCTTCACGACCCTGTTGGCGAGCCTGCTGGGCGACATCCGCCGCTTGCTGCTGTGAGCCGCTGCCAACCGCGGGTGGCGGATTCAGATCCGCGCCAATGCAATGAATAGGCGCATCCGCTTCGCCCAAATCGCACCTTTAGACTAGGATTGCAGCAATTTTGACCGGGGCCCCGACCCGACACCAACCACGAGGAGAGGACCGAGAATGAGCCAAACGATCGAGGTAAGGGTCCCGGACATCGGCGATTTCAAGTCCGTGGAGGTGATCGAGGTCCTGGTCCTACCCGGTGACGTGATTGAGAAAGACGACTCCCTGATTACCCTGGAGAGCGACAAGGCGACTATGGAGATCCCGTCGCCGGGCGCCGGCACGGTCACCGAGGTGCGGGCAACGGTGGGCGCGAAGTTGAGCGAGGGTGACGTGATCCTGGTGCTTGATGCGGCAGACGCAACTGCCGAGGCCCCCAAATCCGAGCCGGCCAATGCCGAACCGGCCGCGGCGGAGCGAGTGTCCGCGGACGCCACACCAACCTCCAGCGCTATCGATATGGCCGCCGAGGTCGTCGTGCTGGGCGGCGGTCCCGGTGGCTATACGGCCGCATTTCGCGCCGCGGACCTGGGCAAGCGCGTGGTTCTGATCGAGCGTTATCCGAGCCTCGGCGGCGTGTGTCTCAACGTAGGATGTATTCCCTCGAAGGCCCTGCTGCACACCGCGGCGATTCTCGAAGAGGTCAAGACGATGGGTGCGATGGGCGTGACCTTCGGCGCGCCCGAGCTCGATCTCGACAAGATGCGGGCGGGCAAGCAAAAGGTCGTCGACCGGCTCACCGGCGGACTCGCGGCGCTTGCGAAGCAACGCAAGGTCGAGGTGGTGCAGGGTTTCGGGCGTTTCGAGGCCCCGAACCGCATCGGCGTGGAGACGCGCGAGGGCCGCGTCGGCATCGCCTTCGATCACTGCATCGTTGCCTGCGGCTCAAGCCCGATGAAGATTCCCGGCTTTCCGCACGACGATCCTCGGGTCATGGATTCCACCGACGCGCTGCAGATCGACGGCATCCCCGAACGCATGCTCGTAGTCGGCGGCGGGATCATCGGCCTGGAGATGGCGAGCGTCTACAGCGCGCTTGGCAGCCGCATCGATGTCGTCGAGCTACAGAGCCAGCTAATCCCGGGCTGCGACCCGGACTTGGTCAAGGCGCTGGTGAAGGTGATCGGCAAACGCTACGCCCGGATCATGCTCGAGACCAAGGTTGCGAGCATGGCCGCGAGCTCCGAGGGCATCAAAGTAGTCCTCGACGGCAAACACCCGGGCGAGGCGACCTACGACAAGGTGCTGGTCGCGGTCGGACGCCGGCCCAATGGCGCGCTCATCGCCGCCGACGCCGCCGGCGTGAAGGTCGACGAGCGCGGTTTCATACCGGTGGATGCGCACATGCGCACCAACGTGCCCACTATCTTTGCCATCGGCGACGTGGTGGGCAATCCCATGCTGGCGCACAAGGCGACCCACGAGGCGAAGGTGGCGGCGGAGGTCATTGCCGGACTCCCGGCCCTGTTCGATCCCATGACCATCCCGTCCGTAGCCTATACCGACCCGGAGGTTGCCTGGATGGGGCTCACCGAGACGGCGGCCAAGGCCGAGGGTATTGCCTACGAGAAGGGGGTCTTTCCCTGGGCGGCGAGCGGCCGGGCGCTGGGCATTCATCGCGACGAGGGCTTGACCAAGCTGCTGTTCGACCCCGAGACCAAGCGCATCCTCGGTGCCGGAATCGTCGGCCCCAACGCCGGCGAGCTCATCGGAGAGACCGTCCTGGCGCTGGAGATGGGGGCCGACTACGAAGACATCGGGCTCACCATCCATCCCCACCCGACGCTCAATGAAAGCATCGGCCTAGCCGCAGAGATGGCCCACGGCTCGATTACCGACCTGATGCCGCCTAAGAAGCGGTGAGGGCTCCTCGCGACTGCGCTTGGAGCGAAAGCTCAGAGGGCGCCGCGTTGTGATCCAAGGCGGCCGCTTCTGCACAACACACGCAGTTGCGCCCCTTGTTCTTCGCCTGATAAAGCGCACGATCCGCGCAAGAAACGAGGGCGGCCATATCCTGAAGGCCATCCCACTCGCAGATGCCGATGCTCACCGAGAGCCGGATCCGCTGATCCCGATGCGTCAACACCAAGCCGGCGACTTCATTCCTTATTCGCTCCGCGGCCATCGTTGCCGAGCGTAGATCGGTTTCCACGAACAACACGATAAATTCTTCGCCGCCGTAGCGCCCGACAATGTCCGACGACCTCACGAGGCCCGCCACGGACGTGGCCAACTGCGACAGCACCTCGTCGCCGGCTTGATGACCGAGCTGGTCGTTGATCGCCTTGAAGTGATCGATATCGAACAACATGAGAGAAAGAGATCGGTTGTAACGAACCGCCCTCTCAAGCTCTTCGTCGGCCTTGGAGAAGAACGTCCTGCGATTGTAGATATTGGTTAACGGGTCCAGCTCCGAGAGCCTCTTCAGCATAAGACTCTTATCGATAATCTCCAGGTGCCTTTCAATGAGTGTCTTGAATTTTTCGATCAGCCCTTCGTACAGCACGCTGTAGCCGTTTTCCTTGCGATCCAACACGCAGATGGTCCCGAATGGCCTGCCGTCGGGCCACACGAGCGGGAATCCAAGATACGAGATCATGTTCAACGCGACATCGGGATTATCCTTCCAGTCGTCGTCGACTAGCGCGTTCGGAACCTTCAACATCCTGTTTGATTGAATCACGGTCTCGCAATACAAGCCGGAGCCGGCTATGACTTCCTTACTGCCCACTTCGTAGGGATTATTGGGGGTATTGCTTGCTACGAACACCTCCAGCTCACCATCCGTCAGTCGCATGATCAGTGCAACCGGGACGCCGATGATCCGGGCCAGGATGTCGATGGTGCTTTGCCAGTCGTCGGCCAACCGCTCAAGCTCTATCCGGTCGATCGTGGACGCCGAAACGACTTGAGCCCCCGAGAGAGGGAATCCTTGGTTGGTCGCGGGTATGTTCACTGCCTGATGATCCTTGTGTTAGTGGAACCGCAGCCACGCACCCAAACTTGCTCCGGATGCGACTCGCGGGCGAAGCCCCGCGCGGCGCGCGCGACCGCCGGACCTC
>JBGSTR010000751.1:0-9758 GCA_041736365.1 Chromatiaceae bacterium
GCAGGTCGCGCAGCGGCACCGGGTAGACGCGCTCGCCCGGCGGGCTGCCCTCGGCGAGGCTCACCCAGCGATCCGAGTCCGCGTTGTAGCGCTCGTAGAGCCTGATCTTGCCCTTGAGCCGGCTGACGAATTCGAACTGCCGTTGCGTACCCCAGCGCGACCAGGTGTCCTGGTCCAGGGTCATGACGTCGCTCTTGTAGGGCAGACCATCGAGGTACTCGCCGAGCAGCCCGAGGTCCGCGAGCTTGCTTGCCTGCGGGCTGGTCGCGA
Source organism: Chromatiaceae bacterium (assembly GCA_041736365.1). Lineage (GTDB taxonomy): Bacteria > Pseudomonadota > Gammaproteobacteria > Chromatiales > Chromatiaceae > JBGSTR01. The sequence continues at coordinate 271 of JBGSTR010000751.1, forward strand.
GGCTCGGGTCGCGGCCGAACTGGGCGGCGATGGAGCGCAGGCTGTCGAAGAAGGCGTCGGGCTCGAGCATGCCCGCATCGGCGGCATCCACAATCTGCTTCAGGATGCCGTGCAGATCGCTGAGCTGATCCTTGGTCAACAGCACCCGCTCGTCGACCGTGCGCACGGTGGGATCGATCAGGTCGCGGTCGCTGATCCAGCCCTCGAAGACCGACGGCGCACGGGTGCCCTCGACCTTCCCCAGATAGGCCAGCTGCATCGCATAACCCAATGCCTTGGCGGCCTCGCGCAGCCGCTTGGTCTCCGCGTCCTCCTCGGGCACCTTGGCCTTGTCGCCGCTTGTCTTTCCGGTAGGCTCGGTCGCACGTGCGCTGCCCGCCGCCACATCGCCGCGGGCGCTGGCCTGGATGTTCTCCACCACCACGTCGGCGAGCGTGCCCACCGCCTTGCCGAAGCCCTTTACGTCGCCCCCCTGCACCGGAAAATAGAGTGAGCGCTGGATCGCGTCGTTGTTGGACAGCGTCCGATACTGGCCCTCGGCCCTGGCGTGATCGGCCTTGCCCATCGGCGTCTTGAGGTGGAGAACGATCAGCGCGACGCCCTTGGCCGCCGCCTCGGAGCGCACCTGGTCGGCGAGCAGCCCGGTATCCGAATCCTTGCCCTCCAGGGCGCCGGCGTCGGTAATCAGGACCGCATAACGGGCCCCGAATTGATTCCAGGGGATCTCCTCCAGCGCCTTGACGACGCCGGCATAGGGGTCCTCGTCGAAGCGATCGGTGGACACCTTGGCCTCGCTGAGCGTGGACGCGCGAGCCAAGAAATCGACGTCGGAGGTGACCTCGGCCGGATCGACGAAGACCCGGGCGACATAGTCGAGCGCCTTTGCCTTGGCCGGATCGTCGCTCGCGGCGCGAAACGCCACCAATCCGAACGAGACCTTGTCCAGGATCCCCGACCCCTTGATGCGCCCGTATACCTGCTGGACGGCGTCGCGCGCCTCGTCGATATAGCTCTGCATGGAGATGGTGGAGTCGATCACGAATACCACCGCGGCGCGGAAGCTCGCCAGGTGGGTTACGCTGTCCTGTGGCTTGGGCGTCGCCGCCGGGGCCGCGGTCTCGGTGACGGACGCGACCTTGAGCCCGCGCATCAGATGCCCGGCGTCGGTGTAGATCTCCTGAAACTCGAGGATCGGCAGCAGATAGAACTGGCTGTTGATGTCGATGTAACGATCCGGCTCGATGGCGACCACGCGCGGATCGCGGCCGCCGGCGGCGATCCGCTCGGTGAGGGGCGCGATCTCGGTGGACGGATCGGGGAGCGAGAGCAGGCCGTCGAGCGAATCCCAGGAGTCGAAAAACAGCGCGCGCTCGCGCTCGGCACCGGGATTGGTGAAGGCCAGCGCCATCTGTTGCAGCCAGGGAACGGTATGGTCGGCCGCGAGCCAACCCTTGACGCCACCCTTGGTGTCGACGCCCACCTCCAGCCAGCGCTGTCCGCCCTGCTCCTGCTCGGCGTAGACATAGAAACGCGAGAAGGCATCCACGACCCGACCGGACCCAGACCCCGGCTGTTCGGTCAGCGCCGCGCCGGGACGCGTCAGAACGCGCTGATACAGGGTCTTCTTACCGGGCTGAAGCAGGGGCGTACGATCCGCCGCGAAGGCAGTCGCGGCGCTTAGAAACACCGCCAGTCCCAGAATCCAAGCAAGCGATTTCCCTGACATTGTTCTCATCGCGCGATACCGGAGGAGGAGCCTAAAGCGGCTCGTGATCGACCGCGGGATGATCGCACAGACCCAAGCGCGTTGTCCCGTCCGCCCAAGCGAATCGGCGCCAGTCGGGCTTCGGGGGCCAGAAGGACCGACGGAGTTTTGCGCTTGGCTGTTGAGCACCACGCGAGTGTGATCCCGGTGGATGGAAAGTTGCGCCCGAGACTCGAGCGCTTGCAGGAAGTCAGTCCCCGGCGTCAGCACCGCGCGGGGACGCCTGCGCCAGGTAGTCGGCGAGGACGGCGGCGATCTCCGAGGCGGCCATGGAGTAACCGAACTTGCGCACATAGCCCCCGTCCGGTCCGAGCAGGAACAACCCGGCGGTGTGATCGACGGCATACGAGTCCGGCTTGGCCCCCGGCTCGGCGGCCTTCTCGAAGCCGACCTGGAAGTTCTCCGCCGCCCGCCGGATCAGCTCCGGCGACCCGCTGAGACCGATGAGCCTCGGATCGAAGTATTGGACATAGGTCCGAAGCTTCTCCGTCGTGTCCCGTTCCGGGTCGACGGTGATGAACAGGGGCTGCACCCGTTCGGCGTCGGGGCCGAGGTTCTTGAGGATGATCGATACCTCCGCGAGGGTAGTCGGGCAGATGTCCGGACAAGACGTGTAGCCGAAGCTGATGAGCTGAAAGAGACCGGGAAAGTCCGCGTTGGTCACGGCGCGACCACCGCTGTCCATCAATAGATAGCGCCCGTTCGGCCGGGTATCCTCGGAGTCGGTCGAGGCAGCCACGGTCACAGCCGATAGGATGGTTAGGGCAAGCGTCAGGGCCGAGAATCCGGCGCGTAGACCAAAGGCGCGAACACTCACGAACCGGGTCCCGGCGCCGGGGCCGAGGCTGGATCAGCCGGCAACACTGCCTGGAGTCTGGACTCGATCTCCTTCAGCAGGTCGGTCTGCGCGTCGGCGCTCGGGCACGGCACCGAACCCTTGGTCTGCTCGATGAAGGCCGCGTTGGTCGCACCCTCGAACAGGGCGCCGAAGCCTGGCGTTTTCGGGGCGTGGCGGATCATCAAGGTCTTGGCGTCCGCGGCCAGCGCGAACTGGCGGCAGGCCAGGGCTTGGCCGTTGAGTGTGCCGAGCTCGCGAATGGCGGTCTGGCTCACCGGCGCCGCATCCTCGTCGGCCCCGGCTCGGACCCAAGTGGTGGCGAGCGCCAGTGAACAGAGCAGGATCAGCGCTTTCATAGAAGATTCCGCGGTCGGTGGAGGCGCAAAGGGTTGCTCGGAAGGCGGGCAAAAAGACCCACCACGTTGCGCGGATTCTAAACCGATGGGCGACCGCCGGCATGACTTTGGTCAAGACGGGTGGCATCGACTTTGGCGTGTTCGCCGCGCGCCCTCGCTTCCCGAAGTTGAGCCAGACTGCGGCGAAACTGCCGCGCTCACCGTCATCACGGTGAGATATAGAATCCCTTCGATGCCGCGCATCGTTACACCGGCCGGGCACCGAGCCAGGCCCAAGCCTCGTCCTCTCGGTCCGCCGGAAACGTCTGCATGTCGATATCGCCAAAGACCGAATTCATGGTCCCTATGATCTTCGACATCCAACCGGGCGCGCCGACGATGGCATAGCGTTCCACCTTGTTCATGGCGGAAAGCTTCATCGAGATCAATCCGCCCTGCATGAAGACCTCGGGGTCGATACCGCCGAAGTGCTTCATCCGATTGAGCAGCCGTACCTTCTCGTGATGCGCCAAGAACGTATCGAATTCCTTGATGACATCCGGCATCTCCTCGGCAGAGATCGTGCCGTTGATCTCGAACCCCAGCACGTCGTCTTCCGTAGTCGGTAGAAAGCGGATCGCGTGTGTCTCGCTCTTTGCTGCTTCGGGCAGCTCCGCCGACCATTGGATTGCCGCTTCGACCTGGTCCGGCGTAAACGACTTCATGGCGAGGGTGGGAAATAGGCCGCTCGACAGTTGAATCAGGGCTTGGGGCCATTCCTTGTCCGAGACGAAGGCAACGCGACCGATCTGATTCAAATAAGTCGCCAGCTCAAGCTCGACCTTCGCATCCGTTAGGATCGCGTCCAGGGTCATATCCGAAAATCCGGTCAGGTCGGCACAGACACCGACCCGCTCGTGATCTTCCAGCTTCCGATCAAACAGATTCTTGTATCGGGAGACATCGTCGCCCGTGAGCTTTCCGCTGAGGCGCATCGCGACGACGTGGTCCGGGGCGGATAGTTGCTCAAACATGGTTTTCTCCTTCCTTTCGAGTGGTTTTGTGATCAAAACGATCGTCCGACATTCGATTGGACACTATTTCCATGTCATGGCATGGGCCTCCTCTTTGGCTGGTTCTTGACCTCGCGCCGCGTGCCGCCGCTTCCTCCAGGTCGACAGGTTCTCGCCCAACATAAGCAGACACGGGGTCAGCACCAGGGTCAGCACGGTGGCGAAGGTCAGCCCGCCCGCGATGGCACTGGAGAGCTGGGTCCACCATTGGGAGGACGGGGCGCCGATCGCGATATCCTGGCCGATCAGGTCGATATTGACCGCGAACACCATCGGCAAAAGTCCGAGCACGGTGGTAATCGAGGTCAGCAGCACCGGGCGCATGCGCTGCGCCGCCGTGCGCAGGATCGCCTCCGCCGGGGCCAGTCCGCGTCGTTTCAGGTCGTTGAAGGTATCGATCAGGATAATGTTGTTGTTGACCACGATCCCGGCCAGCGCAATCACACCGATGCCGCCCATGACGATGCCGAAGGGCTGGTTGGTGACCAGCAGTCCGAGCAGCACGCCCGCCGTCGAGAAGACGATGGCGCTCAAGACCAGCCCGGCCTGATAGAAGCTGTTGAACTGGGTCACCAGGATCACGAGCATCAGGAAGATCGCGGTGATGAAGGCGTTGACGAGGAAGGTCATCGCCTCGCGCTGATCCTCGTCCTGGCCCTTGAAGGTGACGCTGACCGCCGGGTCGAGCCCGGCTTGGGGCAGTGCCGCCTTGATCTTGCGCACCTGCTCGTCCACCAACAGGCCTTCGGCCACATCCGCCTGCACGGTCATCACCCGACGTCCGTCGGTGCGGTTGAGGACCCCGGTCTTCTGGGCGGGCTCGAAGCTGATGAAGTTGCTGATGGGGATCTGACCGCGCGCGGTCGGAACCCGGAGCTGACCGAGTCGTTCCAGATTGCGCTCGTCGAACGGGAACCGCAGCCGGATATCCAGCTCTTCGTCGGCATCGTCCGGGCGGTATTCGGCGAGCTTGATGCCCGCGGTGACCAGCTTGATGGTGTCGCCCAGGAGGGCGATATCCGCGCCGTAGCGTGCCGCCTTCTCCCGATCGACGCTCACCCGCCACTCCACGCTCGGCAGCGGGCGGCTGTCTTCCACATCGACGAAGCCGCCGATCTCGCGCAGCAGGTCGCGTACGCGCGCCACGCCGGGCGCGAGCTGTGCCGGATCGCGGGCGCTGATCTCGATCTGGATCGGCTTGCCCGCGGAGGGTCCCGATTCCTGCTCGCGAATCTGAATCAGCACGCCGGGGATATCGGAAATGCGTGCGCGCAGCTCGGGGATGATCTCCGCCGCCGGGCGCCGCTCACGCCAATGGATAAATTCGAGCTGGATGATGCCGACCACGTCCTCCGGCACATTGCTCTTTGCCTGGCCGCCGCTCCCGAGGGTGCGGGCATAGACGGTCTTGAGCTCCGGCAGACCGAGCAGTCGCTGCTCCACCTTGCGCACCAGCGCGTCGCGTTCCTGAATCGAGAGGTCACCACGCGCCTGCACCTGGACCTGAGCGAAATCCGGCTCCACCGCGGGAAAGAACTCGACGCCGCGCCCGAACCCGATATAGGCCGCATAGGCGCCGAACAGGCACAGCAGCGCGACCGCGAAGGTCTTGGCCGGATGGCGCAGCAGCAGCGCCAGCCCGCGCAGATAGACGCCGGACAAGCCGCCGAGTCGAGACGGATCGCCGCTTTCGGCCGCTTGCACGGCGGCGAGCTGGGCGGCATCGGTCCCCCGCCGCCCGCCGAACATGCCGCCGAGGACCGGGATGAAGACCAGCGCCATCGCCAGGGACGCGGCCAGGGTGATCAGAACGGTGATCGGCAGATACTTCATGAACTCGCCGACCACCCCCGGCCAGAAGATCAGCGGCACGAAGACCGCCAGGGTGGTCGCCGTGGAGGCGATGATCGGCCAGGACATGCGCACGGCGGCCTGCGCATAGGCGGCCTTGGGCTCGATGCCCTCCGCCATCTTGCGGTTGGCCAGCTCGATGGTGACGATGGCCCCGTCCACCAGCATGCCGACCACCAGGATCAGGCTGAACAGCACCACGATATTGAGCGTCATGCCCATACCGTCGAGCACCAGGATGCCCGCCAGAAACGAGCCGGGGATGGCGAGCCCGACCAGGATCGCCGCACGCGTGCCCAGCGCGGCGATGATGACGATCATCACCAGCACGACGGCGGTCAGCACATTGTTCTGCAGGTCGCCGAGCATGAGGCTGATGCGCTCGGATTTGTCCTGCAGGTAGCTGACGGCAATCCCTTGCGGCCAGGCGGCCCGTTCGGCCTCGACGATCGCCCGGACATCTTCGATGGTCTCGATGATGTTGGCCCCGCTGCGCTTGGACACCTCCAGCACCACCGCGGGCTGTCCGCCGACCCGGGCGAAGCCGTCCGGGCTCTTGAAGGTGCGCCGCACGGTGGCGACGTCCTTGAAGGTGACCACGGTATTGCCCTCGACCTTCACCGGCAGGTCGAGCACGTCTTCGATCTCCTCGATGACGCCCGGCACCTTGAGCACCATGCGTCCCGCATGGGTGTCGATGGCGCCCGCGGCCACCAGGCGGTTGTTGCGCTGGATTAGACTGAACAGATCGAGGTAGGAAATCGCGTAGGTCTCCATCACCGAGGGGTCGGCGACCACCTCCATGACCTCCTCGCGGTTGCCGCCGATGTCGACTTCCAGCACGCCCGGAAGCGCCTCGATCTTGTCCTTCACGTCGCGCGCGATGCCGACCAGGGTGCGCTCGGGCGCGGCCCCCGAGAGCACGATGGTGAGCACCGGGAAGAGCGCGACATTGACCTCGGCCACGCGCGGCTCGTCGGTATCGGGCGGCAGCTCCGCCTTGGCGATGTCGACCTTCTCGCGCACGTCCTGCAGCGCCTGCTCCGCATCGAAACCCGCATCGAACTCCAGGGTCACGGTGGCGTAGCCCTCGGCGGCGACCGAGCGCATCTCCTTGATCCCCTCGATGGACTGGAGCTCCTTCTCCATGGGCCGGACCAGCAATCGTTCGGCGTCGCCGGGCGAGATACCCTCGTGGGTAAGCGAGACATAGATGATCGGGATCGCAACGTCGGGCTCGGACTCCTTGGGAATCCCCAGGTAGGCGCTGGCGCCCATCGCCAGGATCATGAAGAAGGCCAGCGCGACGGTGCGCCCGCGACTGAATGCGGCGTCGATGATGGACTTCACCGCGTCGCCTCGCTCGCGTTCAGCGTGGTGTGAGACAACAGAGCCGCACCGACGGAGCCCTCGGGCACTACCCGGCTTTCATCGGCCAGGAAAACGCTCACCGGCTCGCCCTCGCGCACGAAGCCCTGACCCACGGTGATGATCCGCGCCTCGTCCGGGAGACCGGCGACCCAGAGGCCGTTAGACTCGGACAGGACCACGCTGACCGGATGGAAGGCCACGGTATCGGTCTCGGTGACGGTCTTTACGCCGAGCTCCCCCGCGTCGTTCAGGGTCAGCATGGCGGGCGAGAGGAAATGCGCCAGCACGGTCCCGGTGGGCAGGCGCGCCTCGGCGCTGGTGCCGGAGAAGATCCGGCTCTCGGGGTTGGGCACCTCCAGCTCCACGCGGAAGGTGCGCGTCGACGCCTCCGCGCGCGGGGCGATCAGGCGCACCCGCCCCTCCCCGCTCTGCCCGGTTGCGAAGGTGACGGCGGCGACATCGCCGAGTGCGATCTTTCCGATGTCCTGCTGGGCGATCTGAGCCGAGACGATGAGCGGGTCGTTGTCGACGATGGTCGCGACCTCGCCGTTCACCGCCACGTAGTCTCCCAGCTCGACCCGGCGCTGCTCCAGGATGCCGTCGAAGGGCGCGCGGATAGTCGTGTTCGCGATCTCCAGGCGGATCTCCTCGAGCTCGGCGCGGGCGGACTGGAGCTCGCTGAAGGCCTCGTCGAGCAAGCGCTGCGACTGGTAGCCCTTCTCCCCCAGGCGATTCGCACCCTCGTAGGCGCGCTCTCGCTCGCGCACCAGGGCCTGCGCCTGCTTCAGCCGCGCCTCCCGGTCGTTCTGCTCGATTCGGACCAGCACGTCACCGGCTTTGACCGGTCGGGCCTCCTGAGCAACGACCTCGGCGATCCGCCCGACCGTTTCGGCACGTACCGTCACGACCCGATTGGGCTCGCTCTGACCCTGCGCCACGATGTAGCGCGGGATGCGCTTGGCCTGTTGGATGCGCACCTCGACGGTCATGGGCTCCGGCGCTTGCGAGGATTCCGCTTCGACCGCCTCCTCTTGTCGCGGGGTACCGGTAAAGTGCCCGGCAACCATCCACAGGGTCACGGCCAGCGCCAGCGCGGCGGCGATCAGATAGGACTTGTTCACTCGTCACGCCCCTCATTTTTTGGGCCGATCATCGCCTCGGTACGCTCGATCAGCCCGCCATAGAAGGCCTCGAGATCCGCGAGACGGGTCTGGGTATCGGACCAATCGGCCGGCAGTTTGCGCCGCGTGCCGGCGACGGCCTCCCGGGCCTTGTACAGACGCCCCAGGGAGCCCTTGAGCAGCTCCACATAAGGCTGGGAGCGAATCTGAAAGTAATCCTGCCGGTCGCCCGGCCGGGTGACGCGCTCGATCACACCGAGATTTTCCAGCACGCGGCTATTCGTGCTGATGCTGCCCCGACTAACCTGCAGGCGCTTGGCAAGCTCGGCAAAGCTGAAGGGACCGCCGTGGATCACCAGCAATCCCATGATTCGCCCGGCGATGCGCGGCAACCCGTCCGCCTGCGCGATCAGGCCCACGCGCTCCACGAACGCCTCGATCACCTGCTCGTTGCTCTGCTGCATGCCTTATCTTCATCATGTTCTGAACGTTCAGTTCACATTAAACGTTTTGACGAAACTATGCCAGTCGCTGCTGGATTGCTCCTCCGGGGCGGGAATCAACGGTCTCCCATGGGCACACGAGGCGCTAGAATGAGGCCGAGACAATGGATCGGCTCGGGAGCTTGCGATGACACCATCCGTCCGAATTGCCAGCCTGGTGTATCCCGGCTCGATTGGCGTTGCGCAAGACCCTGGGCATCCGTGGCAGCGCTACTCCGAGATGCAGCAGGTGCTGCGGCGACGCCTCCCCGGCGCCACGGCTTCGGTCTTCGCCCGACCGGAATTGGTCGAGCGGCCCGCATCCGAGGCGAGCGACAGGGATGCCGCGACGGTGGACTGGTATAGCGACATCCCCGGTCAACCGGTGGCGCTCGCGGATCTTGCGGACGCGGAGCAGGACGAGCCCCGCCGACTCCTGAAGGACCATCTGCAGGCCGTCTCCCGCCTTGCCGAGGAGCTGAGGCGTCAGGATCCGCAGATCAATGGCGCCATCGCCGACCTGCTGGAGCGGGCGACCCGCTACCCGGGCGACTCGGCCGTCTACGTCGTCGCGGACGCCCCGATCTTGACCTCTTGGGGCAGCACCGAGGTGGGACGACCACGCGGCGCGCTGCCCGAGGGCGGGTTGGTC
>JBGSTR010000761.1:0-1806 GCA_041736365.1 Chromatiaceae bacterium
AAACCGCCGGTGAGAGCGCCTCCGCGGTCGGCTCGGCGCCGAGCGATCCGGCGACCCTAAACCTGGTTGTCTGCGGCGCGCACCTCTCGGGCCTTGCACTCAACCACCAGCTCACCGGGCGCGGCGGGTCGCTGATCCGCGCAACCCGGACCGCACCTCGCTATCGCTTCTATGCCCTTCCGGGAGGGCCGCCCCATCGCCCCGGCCTGATCCGTCAGGCGCAGGGCGGCGCGGCCATCGAGGTGGAGGTGTGGTCGCTGCCCATGGACCGGGTCGGGGGCTTTTTGGCCGGCATTCCGGCGCCACTCGGTCTCGGTAGCGTGGAGCTTGCCGACGGAACCCGGGAGAAGGGATTCATCTGCGAGGGCTTCGCCGCCGAGGGTGCGCGCGACATTACCGCGCTAGGCGGTTGGCGGGCGTTCCTTCAAGAGGCCCCCGGGATTGCTCCATCATGAGCGACGAGCCTGAGGGCGAGGCGATGAGCAAAGCGAACCCAACGACCGGCGACGGTTGCCGGTAGGCTTCTCGCATCGCCAATCTCTAAAGCGCCGACGGAAGTGCTAACGCAGATAGCCGGGCACGACTGCGTCGATGTCGACGGCCTGGATGCCAAGCTCCCCGAGCCCGTTCCGGGTGCAGACGCTGTCGACCTGAAGCGATAGATAATTGTCCGTGGTGAAGGGTTTGCCGGGCATGATCTGAAACACGCGCGCCTGCATCCGCGACAGAACGTCGCCGAGGCCAATCACCCGGACCTTGCGGCCGATGCGCGCACCCGTGTACTCGACCAGCTCGCGCAGGCTGAAGTCACGCGGTCCGCACAGCTCATAGGACTTGCCGGCGCTACCCGGAAAGTCCAGCGTCCGCACCATGGCCTCGGCGACATCGCCGACGAATACCGGGGCGAAGCGTGCATCCGCGCAGGCCAGCGGAAACGGACCCGGCACCAATCGCAGCAAGCCGGCGAAACGGGTGAAGAAGCTGTCGCCGGGACCGAAGATCACCGATGGCCGGAAGGCGGTCACGGCGAGACCGCGCTCGCCGGCGGCCAGGGCGATCTGCTCGCCGCGCCCCTTGGTCCGCAGATAATCGCTCGGCCCCGCCTCCGCATTGGCGTTCAAGGCGCTCATCTGCAACATCCGCCCGACCCCCGCACGGGTGGCTGCCGCGACCGCGGTCTCGACGACGCCGACATGGCTCGACTCGAAGGTACGGCCGCCGCCCTCGTTGAGGATCCCGACCAGATTGATGAGGGTTCCGCAGCCCTCCAGCACCGCGGCCAGATCGGCCTCGCCCCAGCCCGCAATCTGCCGTACCTCGCAGCCGGGGACCAGCCGCAGCTGCCGGTGCCGCTCCGGGCGGCGGACCGGGACCCGGCACGGGTAGCCGGCGCGGGAGAGCCGGTTCAAGAGATGCTGGCCGACGAAGCCGGCCCCGCCGAGGATACATACAGGTTGGTTTTTCATAGCTCGATGCGGCTTGGCGGTAGGGCGATGCTCGCCCGTTGCGGAACGACCCGCCGCGGCCGATGGAACATACGGACGCGCGGGCCGGGGACTGTGCCGCTATTATCCGCGATTCCGTTACCTCGGGGGCTCGCTGTAAGCGTTCCCGCAGCCGCGCGATCCGCGCACTTGGAACCGCCCATGCCTTTGCTGGACTTCACCGCCTATCTCGTGACCGGCCTGCTATCGGGACTGCTCGCCGGCCTGTTCGGGGTCGGTGGCGGGGCGATCATCGTCCCGGCGCTGATCACGCTCTTCGCGCACGTGGGCATCGGCGGCGACTGGGCGCCCCAACTGGCCG
>JBGSTR010000784.1:0-10064 GCA_041736365.1 Chromatiaceae bacterium
AGCCGCGGCTCCGGCGCCGGCAGGTTTCAACGCCCGCAGCTCGACCCTGCGCCGATGGAGCCCGAGCATCAAGGCGGCGCTCACTTGAGCCAGGATCAGGGAACCGATCAGGAGTGCGAGGGCGGCGGTGTTCACTGTGATCTTCCTCACTGAAGGCGCGCGGGCGGGTAAGCTCCGCAGGGCGCGGCCGGTGTAATGGGTTCTTGAGCGGCCGCGCGTACTGCGACCGGAGATCAGTCTAAGCAGGGGATGCTGAACGGAGGCTGAGAGGCTGTGTCAGCAGATCGTCAGGAACGGTCGGGGAGATTCAGTGGACAATCACGTAATTCCCGGATGCCGAATGGAAAGCGGCTTCGATTCGTAACGTTACGCGCCAAAGAGACCCGTCATGCGAACCACTGCTTGGTACTCTCGTTTCGCAAAGGCCGCGGCGCATTTCTGCGGCAGACCTCGAGTATTTACGATGGCCGTGCTGGTGATCCTCGTGTGGATCGTTACCGGTCCCGTGTTCCACTTCAGCGATACGTGGCAGCTGGTCATCAATACGGGCACGACCATCGTCACCTTCCTCATGGTGTTCTTGATTCAGAACACCCAGAATCGCGACACCGAGGCGATTCAAGTGAAGCTCGACGAGTTGATCCGCGCCACGAAGGGAGCGCACAACGCGCTGTTGGATTTGGAAGAGCTCGAAGAAGATTCTCTGGAAACCTTCCGAAAGCGCTACGAGGCACTTGCTGCTGCTGCGCGTGCCGAGCTCGGGCGCGGGTTGGAAGACACCGGAACGCCCGAGCCCTGAAAATCCGTGAGCGAGCCTAATCCTTTGTCGATCGCGGCATTTGGTCGAGCCCTATGGACTTGTCGCCACGGACGAGCGGGAAGAAGATTCGAGCACGGGGCGATAGATTTCAGCCTCGGAAGCACCTTGACCCGCGAACAGTTGACCTGCCTGCGCGATCGGTACGAGATGTCGGCTTGCCGGGGAGCAGTCGGAACGCGGTCCGCATTGCGCCCGGGGTTGTCCCAATCCCCTATACCGGAACCTTTGGAGTGCGCGCCGTGCACCCGACCTATCGATACCTGCTAGCCCTTTGTCTCGTCCTGGCCACGGGCGGCGTTGGCGCTGGGGAATCCCCCGAGGGAGCCGCGAGACACGTGACGATCGCGACACGCGACGTCCCGCCGTTCGCGATGAAGGTCGATGGGGGTTGGGACGGTATCGCCATCGAGCTGTTGCGCCAAGTTGCCGAATCAATCGGTCTTGAGCTCGAGCTGAAGGAGATGGATCTAGCCCAAATGTTGGACGCGATCCGCACAGGCGAGGTGGATGCCGCCGCCGCCGCGCTCACCATCACCGCCGAGAGGGAGTGGGACATGGACTTTACTCACCCCTTTTTCAGCTCGGGGCTGGGGGTGGCGGTGCGCCAACGTGCGGATGTTACCTGGCTCTCGGCCCTAAAGCGGATCGTCTCGGGACCCTTCATCCAGGCGATGGCGGCTCTACTGGGGGTACTGTCGTTGGTTGGTGCGCTGGTGTGGCTTGTGGAGCGCCGGCGCAACGCTCATTTCCAGCGGGACCCGGTGAAAGGGATCGGGTCGGGGATCTGGTGGTCGGCGGTGACGATGACCACCGTTGGTTACGGCGACAAGGCGCCCGTGACCCTAGCCGGCCGGACCATCGGACTGGTGTGGATGTTCGCGGGCATCATTCTCATTTCGAGCTTTACCGCGGCGATCACGAGCTCGCTCACCGTGCGCGAGCTCGATCAATCCATCCGCGGGGTGGACGATCTGCGCGGCAAGCGCGTGCTCACCCTGGCGGGAAGCACCAGCGCCGCCTACCTCGACGAGAGCTTGATCCGCTTTAGCGCCGCGCCCGGATTGAACCAGGCGCTGGACGAGCTTGCCGCCGGTCGGGCCGCGGCGGTCGTCTACGACGCTCCAATCCTGCGTTACCTGGTCAACGAGGATCCGAATCGGGATTTGCACGTGTTGCCGACCCTATTGGTTCGTCAGGACTATGGTATTGCCTTGCCGTCGGGATCCCCGTTGCGAGAGGAGATGAACCGCGAGATCCTGCGAATCATAAGAACCCCGGAGTGGAGCCGGATGCTGCACTCCTACCTCGGTCCCGAAGGATGAACGGGGGTTACCCCGCGCTGTCGTCGCTCACTTTCGCCAGTTTCTCCAAGTAGGCCCGATAGGCGATTCTGTCCTTCTCTTGGGGCAGAGATTCCGGGGGCAATCCGAGCTCCTTCATTTCCGCCCAAATTTCCTCGTCCGGAACGCCCTCGGGGTCGTAATCCAAAGAGTCCTGCTCAGCCATGGGTACCTCGTGGGCTTCTTTTTGTTTGGGTCCCGCCAGAGGTGCCGAACGACCCCTCCATCCAGCTCGACCCTGCGATACGAGCCATCCTCGCCAACCGGAAAGGAGGCTCGCGCTACCGGTACGATGCGTTTGCGCAGCCGAAAGTGTAGGGGATGGCGGCGATTGCATTCTGACCACCGGTTCAAAGATTTTCGCTCCCGCTTGAACCTTAGATCGCAAGGGGTCTCGGCCATACGATGGGTTTCGCTTTGCTCTACCCATCCTACGTCCGGGTCGTTCCCGCCTACGTCCGGGTCGTTCCCGCCTGCCTCTCGCCGGTAGGATGGGTAGAGCGGAGCGAAACCCATCAGCCGGTCGGCGGGGTTCCGGCGGGTTCGGCGGGCGTCGGCGGCGCAGCGACGGCGAGTGGGGTGTTGTCCATAACGCGAATACGACGGCAGCGTGCGAAGCGCGGCGCGACGATCCATCGCCGGGGTGATTGTCTTTGGACCTACGGGCGACGTTACCGGATGCCCCGTATGCGCCGGAACGCCCGCAACGGCCTGCGTGTTAGGGCCGCACCTTTTGATACGTCCCGACGAGCTCGGTGCGCGCGAGGATGTGATCCTCCATGGCGAGCAGTAGCTTGTTCTTGGTCGGGGTGCCGAGGTCGGCGGGCAGAATGGTGTCCAGCGCATACAGCACATGGAAATAACGGTGGCGGCCGATCGGCGGGCAGGGACCCCCATAACCGGTGTTGCCCCAACTGTTGATGCCTTGTCCGGTCCCCGAAGGAAGGTCTTTCGGGGTTACTGCTTCACGCAATCCGGCAGCATCGGGCGCCAGGTTATAGAGGATCCAGTGGTCCCAAACCATGCGCGGTGCCGCCGGGTCGGGGGCGTCTGGATCGTCCACGATCAGCACGAGACTTTGCGTGCCATCCGGAACGTTCTCCCACGCGAGCCCCGGTGAGACGTCCTCGCCCTCACACGTAAAGCGGACGGGAATCTCGCCGCCCTCGATAAAATCGTCGGATCTGAGAACCAGTGCCATCTTTCGCTCCACTGATTTGCTAGTTTCTCCCCATCGAAATCTTAGGGAATATCTAAACTAATTATTGCCCGCCCCGGCTTTTCCAAACCGCTATCTCAACCCGATCGCAACGATTTCCGCGATATCCCGCAAGTGCGCGGGGAGCGTCGGGTTACCCCGTATTAAATCGCCCTAGCGACGGTTTTACCAATCCCTAGCTGTGCGTCCTTCGGCGGCCCACCGGCCGCCCTTTTTTTGGGCGTGCTCGGGATGCCGTGTCTTTATCGCGAGCGTTTGACCTTCACCACGTCCGGGATCTGGTTCACCTTCGATAGGACGCGATCGAGCTGGGCGGTGTCGCGAATCTCGACGGTGAAGTGCATCGTCGCCATGTCCGTGCGGCGGTCCGAGCGCGTGTTGACCGAGGTGACGTCCACGTCGTCATCGGCGAACACCGAGGAGATATCGCGTAGCAGACCCTTTCGGTCGGCGGCCACCACAAGCACGTCCACCGGGTAGCTCGCGTCCGGCGCTTGTCCGGCCCAACGCACCTCCAGCAGGCGCTCGGCGTCCGGCTGCGACAGGTGCAACACATTCGGGCAGTCGCGTCGGTGCACGGTGACGCCGCGCCCGCGGGTTACGAATCCAACGATCTCGTCGTCCGGAACCGGCTTGCAACAACGGGCTACCTGGGTCATCACGTCGTCCACGCCTTCGACGATGATGTCCCCGGTCCCGGAGCGCGGGCCGACGCGGGACCCTTTCTTCGACTTGGGCGTAGCGCTCTTCGGCTCTTGGACGCGCGGGTCGCCAAGCTGGCGTGCCACCGCGCCCGCGGCGAGGTCGCCCCGACCGATGGCGGCGAGCAGGTCATCGGCCGTTTTCAGGTTGTAGCGATTCGCGATCTGGTCGAGCTGGGACTTCTGATCGATGGCGAGTCGCGTCAACTCCCGGTCGAGATTGGTGCGGCCCTCTTGCAAGTGCTGGGTGTAGTCCTGCTGCTTGAACCACTGCCGCACCCGATTGCGAGCCCGAGCGGTGGTCAGATAATGCTGGTGCGGACTCAACCAGTCGCGGCTCGGGGTCGCATTCTTCTGGGTCAGGATCTCGACCGTTTCGCCGCTTTTTAGCTGGTAGGTCAAGGGTACGATGCGACCGTCTACCCGTGCCCCGCGACAGCGATTGCCGACCTCGGAATGAATCGCGTAGGCGAAGTCGAGCGGGGTCGCGGCCTTGGGCAGCTCCAGCACCTTGCTCTGGGGTGTCAGCACGTAGACGTTGGCCGGCTCGATCTGGGCCTTGAAGGGCTCGCCGCCGTCGTCGTCGCCCTCGGACTTGCGATCCAGCCACTGGCGCAGCGATACCAGCCGGCTCTGGAACTCGCTGTCGTGCCCCTTCGCCTCTTTGTAGGCCCAATGGGCGGCGACGCCGAACTCGGCGTGACGGTGCATGTCGTAGGTTCGGATCTGCACCTCCAGCGGCTTGCCCTCGGGGCCGACCACCGCGGTGTGCAGCGATTGGTACAGGTTGCCCTTGGGGGTCGCGATGTAGTCGTCGAACTCCTCGGGGATGTGGGTCCAGAGTCCGTGGACGACGCCCAGTGCGGCATAGCAAGTCGCCACGTCGTCCACCAGCACACGAACCGCGCGCAGATCAAAAATGTTTTTTATGTCAACGCCCTTGCGCTTCATCTTCTTCCAGATACTGAAGATGTGCTTGGGCCGGCCGGTGATCTCGGCCTCGACGCCGACCTCGACGAATTTCGCGCGCAGGGTCGCGATGACATCCGTGATGTAACCCTCGCGTTTTTGGCGTCTCTCCGCGAGCAGCTTCGCGATGCGCTTGTACTCGGACGGCTCCAGATAGCGCAGCGACAGGTCTTCGAGCTCCCACTTCACCTGCCACATGCCGAGTCGGTTGGCGAGCGGTGCGTAAACCCGTTGCGTATCGCGAGCGATCTTGGCGCGACGTTCGGTGTCCAGCTTCTTGATCGCGCGCATCAGGTGGACACGCTCGGCCAGCACCACCAGCACAACGCGGATGTCCTCGGCGATCCCCAGCAGCAGACGGCGCAGGTTTTCCTCCTGCTCGTTCTTGTCCTTGGCCGCGATGATGGCCTCGACATCCGCGAGCTGTCCGATCTTGGCCAGGTCGCCGACCATGCGCGCCAAGCCGGGGCCGAAGCGCTCGCTGAGCTGGGCCTCGGTGATGTCGCCGTGGGACATGCTGCCGTTGAGCAGGGCCGCCATCAGGGTCTCGTGGTCCATCCGCAGGCCGGCGAGGATGTCCGCGGTCGACAGGACATGACGCACGTGAGTCTCGCCCGTTTCGATGCGGCGATCGCCCCCGCAACGGGTCAATGCGGTGCAGGCACCGGCGATCAGCAACAACTCCTCGCGCGGGTAGTGCGAGGCGAGGCTGTCGAGCCAATGCCGAATCGCAGCGTCGTCGTCGGACGTCGACTCGGGAAGGTTGTAAACGGACTTGACCATGGGACGTACGCGGGTGACGAAGTGCACGGGCCGCCGGTCGCGCGGGGTGGGCGCCGGGGACCGATCGAATCGATTTAGCGACGTTGCTCGGTCACCTTACCGGCGTTGGTCGCCGCGAGAACCAACGCGTGTCGCATCTCGGCGCGGTCCGCACCGGCGTCCCGCCGAGCGCGTCCGGTGGTCGATCAATCCAAGACGTGGCTCACCAATCCGTCCGCCAGCTTGGGCTCGAACCAGGTTGATTTCGGCGGCATCACTTCCCCGGCGTCGGCCACCGCCATCAGGTCGACCATACGGGTCGGGTACAAGGAAAAAGCCACGGCCATCTCGCCGCTTTTCACGCGCTCGCTCAATGCGTCGAGCCCGCGAATGCCGCCGAGAAAATCGATGCGCTCATCGCGCCGTGGATCGACGATGCCAAGGATCGGCTCTATCAGGTTGTCCTGCAATAGGCTTACGTCCAGCCGGCCTATCGGGTCGTCGTAGGGGATGCGCGCCGGATCGAGCTGTAGCCGATACCAGTGGCCCGCCACGAACATGCCGAACTGCGCCGGTCGGTCGGGGAGAACCGGCATTGCGCAGCCCTCGATGTCGAACGCGACGGCGAGGCGGCGCATCAGGGTTTCCATGTCGTAGCCGCGCAGGTCGGCGACCATCCGGTTGTAGGCCAGGATCTGCATCTGATCGTGGGGGAAGATCACCGACAGGAAATACTCGTAAGGCTCCTCGCCCGTGGGGTTCGGCTCGGCGGCGCGGCGTGAGGCCGCGACCCGCGATGCAGCGGCCGAGCGATGATGACCATCCGCCACGTACATCGCTTCCAGGGCATCGAACGCGCTGCTCAGATGCTCGATAGTGTCCCCATCGTCGACCACCCAGAGCTCGTGACGAACGCCGTCGGCGGCGTGAATGTCCACTTCCGACGGTCCCGCGCTGATCTCGGCGAGCATTCGCTCGATGGTCTTGGTGTTGCGATAGACCAAGAAAACCGGGCCGGTCTGCGCATTGAGCGCCTCGATCTGGCGCACCCGGTCGTCCTCCTTCACCGGCCGCGTGAACTCGTGCTTCTTGATCCGCTCGGCGTCGTAGGCCGCCACCGAGGCCGCGGCGACCAGACCGGTCTGCACATGCTCGCCCATGGTTAGCCGATAGACGTAATAGCGCGGCGCCGGGTCGCGCATCAGCACGCCTTCGGCCAACATCCGCTCGAGATTCTCCCGCGCCCGCGCGTAGACGTCCGGGGAATAGGGGTCCGCCCCCGCCGGCAGATCCACCTCGGGGCGCGAGATGTGCAGGAAGCTCCACGGTCGTCCCTCGACCATGCGCCGCGCCTCGGCGGCGTTCATCACGTCATAGGGCGGCGCGGCTACGTCGGGCGCACGGCCGGGAGCGGGGCGCAGTCCGGCGAATGGCTTGATCAGGGGCATGTGAGAGTCTCTATCGATGTTGGTCCAGCTTGGCCCTACCCGCTTCGGGCGACGGGCGTTGTGTCGCGTCTACCGGGCGGGCGGGGCGTATAGGATACCGCCGTCGCGCCACAGGGCGTTTAGGCCCCGTTTGATCTTGAGCGGCGATCCGCTGCCGAGGTTCCGCTCGAAGAGCTCGGCGTAATTGCCCACCTGAGCGACGACGCGAACGCCCCACCCGGGCTCCAGTCCGAGCAGCTTGCCGGTCTCGCCGTCCACGTCGAGCAGCAATCGAACCTCGGCGCTGCGCGCGCGCTCGCGGGCCTGCTCCACGTTGCCGGAGTTGATCCCCTCTTCCTCGGCGTCGATCAGGGTGAACAGGGTCCAGCGCACGATATCGAACCAGCGAGCGTCCTCGCGCCGAACGGCGGGCGAAAGGGGCTCGCGGGATATTACCTCGGGCAGGATGCGGTGGTCGTTCGGGACCTCCAGTCCCGCGCGCACCGCATGCAGCTGCGACTGATCGGTGGTCAGGGCAAAGCATTCGCCGCCCAGGTAGGCCTGCGTCGCGGCCTTGATATCGGGGAATTGCTTGAGCTCGAGCGCCATGCGATTGCGCACGAAATAGCGCTCCGCGTTCTCGGCACTGGTGGTGTCGGCGATGGCGCATACCGGCTTGTCGCCGAGCTCCAGCGCACTCAGGGAATTGGTCGCACGTTTGACCATGAAGCCCTGGCCGTCGTAGTAGAGCGGCGCGACGAAGACGATGCCGAGATCCAAGTCGCGCGACAGCGTCCAGGTGGTATTGCGCGACAGCAGGTCGATCTCGCCCTCGCGCAGGATGTCGAAGCGATTCGCCGTGCTCACGGGCACGTATTCCACCTTGTCGGCGCTGCCGAGCACGGCGGCCGCGACGGCGCGGCAGAAGTCGACGTCGAGGCCGCTCCAGACCCCGCCCGCATCCTTGAACGACAGGCCCGGTACCTCGCCGTTGACGCCGCAACGCAATGTGCCGCGCTGCTTCACGTCGTCCAGGGTGTCGGCCCCGGCGTTGACCGCGACCGCGGCGAGCAACAAGCCGGCGAGCCAGCGGATTTGTGGTTTCATCGCAGCAACCTCAACGTTTTCGAATTTTTCCCGCCAAGCCTTCGGGCCTGCGTTACCAGGAGAGCAGCACCCATTGGGGCACCTTGTTCTCGACTGCGGTAGTTCCGCGATGCCAGGCCATATCGCCGGTTCCGTCCTCGTCGACGAGAAAGTAGGGCGCGCCGACGCTCGGGGTGATCTTGACCATGTATAGCGAGCCGTTGACCCGGTATTCCTCGACCGTACGGTTGTCGTGCTCTTGCAGGGTGATGGTTGGCGCGAGATCCGCGTCTCCAACCCGAAGGTCGAGGTTCGCCACGTCCGGCACCGCGGCGGCGACACCGCAGAAGGCGAGGCCGAGCACGAACGCGCGGCGCAGGAGCGGAATTGGATTCGAGGTATCAATCATCGCGGGTCGCCCGGGCCGAGGTCGCGCCTATGGTAACAGCTCCCCGAGCCGGGCGTGTCCAGAGGCCCGGCGCCTTAAGGAGCTGATCGAAACGTCGATGGGCAAAGCGCAGCGTGCCCATCGTGAGGCACAAGCGATGGGCACGGCCTATCGGCCTTTGCCCATCCACGGTTCTTGAAAATGCCGGGCATCTCTGAGGCCGGACGGGAAATGCTTTTTAATCAGCGTCTCCCTAACCGGCCCGACGCAGGGTTTGCAGCGGCGGACGGATGAGCAGGGGGTAGGTCGCCAGGGTGCCCGCCAGGCCGATCAGCAGCCCCGATCCCAGCACCCCGGCGAGCCAGAGCATCGGATTGAACTGGAATTCCAGCCCGAACAACTGATCGGCGAGCAGCCAGCCGGTGAGCTCGGCAAAGATTGATGCCAACAGCCCGGCGAGCAGCCCCGCCGCCGTGAACTCCACCGCCAGCGAGCCGAGCAGGGCACGGCGTCCGGCCCCCAGGGTGCGCAGGATGCCGTGCTCGCTGCGCCGCTCCTCTAGGCTGGCCTGGATACCGGCATACATGACCAGCAGCCCGGCCGCCAGGGTGAATAGAAACACGTACTCCACCGCCAGCACGCCGCGATCCACCACCTGGCGCACCTGAGCGATCAGCGCCTCGACGTCCAACAGGGTCACGCTCGGGAAGCCGCGCACCAGCTCGGGGATCATCTCCCGACGGTCCGGCGGCAGGAAGAAGCTCGTGATGTAGGTCGCCGACTCGCTGCCGAGCAGCGACGGCGGCGAGAGCACGAAGAAATTCACGTTGAAGCTGTCCCAGTGGACCTCGCGCAGGCTGGTCACGGGCGCCGAGACCTCGTGTCCGGAGACCCAGAAGGTCAAGGTGTCGCCCAGCTTGATCCCGAGTGTCTCCGCCAGGCCCTCCTCGACCGAGAGCTGGGGCGGCGGGTCGGTTGCGGGCCACCAGCTGCCCACAAGGATGCGGTTGTCGGGCTGAATCTCGGTTGCGTGGCTGAGATTGAATTCGCGCTCGACCAGTCGTTCGGCACGCGGGTTCTGGTACTCCCCGGGCTCGATGGAATGATCGTTGATGCGAATCAGTCGGCCGCGGATCATCGGGTAGAGCGTCGCGTCTGCGATCCCGTGCTGGCGCAGGAATGCTCGCAGCGGCTCGACCTCTTGCGGTTGGATATTGATCAGGAAGTGGTTCGGCGCGCCCTGGGGCAGGCTCTCGCTCCAGGTCCGCAACAGATCCACGCGCACCACGGCGAGCAGCAGCAGCGCCAGGATACCCAGGCCGAAGCCGCTGATTTGCAGCACCGCGCCGGCC
>JBGSTR010000808.1:0-3857 GCA_041736365.1 Chromatiaceae bacterium
GCGGCTGCGGCCGGAGTAGGCGCGGCCGTGCCGGCGCCCGCGCTCTCGATCACGGCGAGCACCGTGTCGGCCGCGACCACGTCCCCGACTTGCGCGGTAACGGCGCCAAGTACACCGTCCGCCGGTGCCGGCACCTCCAGCACGACCTTGTCGGTTTCGAGATCGACCAGGTTCTCCTCTTTCTTGACCGTCTCACCGGGTTGCTTGTGCCAGGTGAGAACGGTGGCGTCTGCGACGGACTCGGGTAGGGCGGGTACGCGCACTTCGCTGCTCATGGTTGCGGAATCCTTATATTCATGCGTGGGTTGTAGCGGCCCGACAGGGCCTCGTCGATCAACCGTTCGTGCTGCTCGATGTGCGCGGTACGATGACCGACGGCCGCGGCCGCGGATGATGGCCGTCCCACGTAATAGGGGCGCTTACCGGCCAGCATCAAGTCGAGGAAGCGGTGCTTGATCTGATCCCAGGCACCTTGGTTCTGGGCTTCCTCCTGACACCACACGACCTCCGGGGCGTTGCTGTAGTGTTCGACGACGGCTTCAAACCCGTTTTTAGGGAAGGGGTAGATCTGCTCGATGCGGATGATCGCCGCATTCGTCAGCCCGCGGGTGCGCCGTGCCTCGAGCAGGTCGTAGTAGATCTTGCCGCTGCAAAAAATGACCCGCTCCACCGCGGCCGGATCGATGGGATCGATCTCCTCGAGGATCGGCTGGTATCGTCCGCTGGCGAGCTCGCCGAGCGCGGACACCGCCAGGCGGTGCCGCAACAGGCTCTTGGGCGTCATGACCACCAGCGGCTTCCGGCAAGTACCGAGCATCTGACGGCGCAACAGGTGAAACATCTGTGCCGGGGTCGTCGGCACGCACACCTGGATGTTGTGCTCCGCGCACAATTGCAGATAGCGCTCCAGACGGGCCGAAGAGTGCTCGGCGCCCTGACCCTCGAGTCCGTGCGGCAGCAGCATCACGAGTCCGCAGCACAGACCCCATTTGGTCCCGCCCGAGGTAATGAATTGGTCGATGACCACCTGAGCGCCGTTGGCAAAGTCGCCGAACTGCGCCTCCCACAGCGTCAGGGCATTGGGCTCCGCCGTCGCGAAGCCGTATTCGTAACCAAGCACCGCCTCCTCGGAGAGGATCGAGTCGATGGCGATAAACGCCCCTTGATGCTCGCCGATGTGCTGGAGCGAGGTGTAGGCGTTGCCGGTGACCTGATCGTGCACCTTGGCGTGGCGATGAAAGAAGGTGCCGCGACCGACGTCCTGCCCGGACAGGCGCACCGGGTAACCGGCATCGAGCAGGGTGGCGTAGGCCAGGTTCTCGGCGAATCCCCAATTGGCGAGCTGATCGCCCTGGGCCATCTTGCGCCGCTCGTCCCAGATCTTTTCGACGCGCGCATTCAGCTCGAATCCCTCGGGGAGCCGCAGCATGGCCTCGGCGAGCTGTTTGAGCTTGTCCGCGGGAACGCCCGTATCTACGTCCAAGTCGATCCCGGCGCTGCGGACCTGCGACCAGTCCGCCTTGAAGGCGGTGTCCAGGGAGCAGAGCACCGGTCGGGCGACCACGATTCCCTGCTCGATCGAATCGCGGTAGTCCTCGACCAATGCGTCGGCTTCTTCCTTCGCAAGCACGCCGTTTGCAATCAGCCGATCGGCATAGACCGCGCGCGGCGTCGGGTGCTCGCGAATCTTTTTGTACATCATGGGTTGGGTAACCGCGGGCTCGTCGGCCTCGTTGTGACCGAGCCGGCGGTAGCAGATCAGGTCGACGATGACGTCCTTGTGGAACTGGTTGCGGAAGTCGAGCGCCATGCGCGTAACGAACACCACCGCCTCCGGGTCGTCGCCGTTCACATGGAACACCGGCGCCTGCACCATCTTGGCCACGTCGGTGCAGTAGGGCGTGGAGCGGGTGTCCAGCGGATGACTGGTGGTGAATCCGATTTGGTTGTTGATGACGATGTGCACCGTACCGCCGGTGGAATAGCTGCGCGTCTGCGACAGCTGCAACGTCTCCATCACCACGCCTTGGCCAGCGAAGGCGGCGTCGCCGTGGATGAGCACCGGCAGCACCTCGTGGCCGGTGTGGTCCATACGCCGGCGCTGGCGCGCCCGTACCGATCCCTCGATCACCGGGTTGATGATCTCCAGGTGCGATGGATTGAAGCCGAGCACCAGGTGAACCATTCCCGCGGGGGTCTCCACGTCGGTCGCGAAGCCCATGTGATACTTCACATCGCCGACCATCTGCCGCCAGTCCATCCGCACGCGGCCCTCGAACTCGTCGAAGATGTCCTGGGGCGACTTGCCGAAGATGTTGGTGAGCACGTTGAGCCGGCCGCGGTGGGCCATGCCGATGACGATCTCCTTCTGACCCTTGCGCCCGGCGCGCTGAATCAGCTCGTCGAGCATGGGGATCAGCGCGTCCCCGCCCTCGAGTGAAAAGCGCTTCTGGCCGACGTAGCGCTGATGGAGATACTTCTCGATGCCCTCGGCCGCGGTCAGCAGGGTCAGCAGCCAGCGGCGGTCCGCATCTTCCAGCTCCGCCTGCGCCCGGTAACCCTCCACCCGCTTCTGGATCCAGCGCTTCTCCTGGGTGTTGGTGATATGCATGTACTCGGTGCCGACCGTACCGCGATAGATCTGCTCCAATAGCTCGATGATCTCGTGCAGCGGCATGCGATCGGGGGCGTACAGCGAGCCGGTGTGGAAGACCTGGTCCATGTCGCCCGCCTCCAGATGGTGGTAGGCGGGATCCAGATCGGCGACCTTCGGCGGCTCGCGCAGATTGATCGGGTCGAGGTTGGCAAGCTGGTGGCCGCGATAGCGATAGGCGTTGATCAGGCGCAGGACCGACGACTGCTTCTCCGCGGCGGCCGGCTCCAACCGCTCGGTCGCCCGACTGTGCGCCCGCGAGCGGCTCTCGCGCGCGAGCCGCAGGAAGTTCTGGCGCACCGGTCCGTGCGCGACCTCCGTGCTCGTGTCCGAGCGCATGGCGTCGAAGCGCTCGCGCCAGGCAATGTCCACGGTCTCAGGATCGCTCAAGTAGCGTTCGTAGAGGTCCTCGATAAAGGCGGCGTTGCCCCCGTACAGCGCCCCGGATTCGCGGAACAGCTCAAGAATTGCACTCATGATGGTGTGTTGGAGATGGTTATTGGGCTACTCGTAGTTGAATTTATGCGCCGATAGCCGCGGTTTATAGCATATGCCGCGACCAAATGGCTTGGTTGTTTAAACCCGTGCAACGCAAGACAATGGCGCCTTTGGCGAGCTTCTTGTTCAAGGTCCGGCGCACCCAGCGGAATGGAAAATCAACACGGCGTCGGGGATGCGGACGAGCGAAAACGCCAACGCATCCGCTTGGCCCGCCTGGAGGCGGACATGGCCTATTTCCAAGCTCGCTTGGAGATCATCGGGGTCCCGGACAGCGCAAACAAGCTGGCCCAGCTCAAGGTCTTTAAGCTGCTGCAAAAGATCGCCGCGAACACCATCGTCCAGGCGCGACGCGAGGGCTCGCAAACGCCCTGAGGCCGTTCGTTCGGGAGGCGCCACCGGGAAGCAAGGTACGCCTATGTGCACTTTCGTGATATTGCGCCGACCCGATCACGCGTGGCCGGTCCTAATCGCCGCGAACCGGGACGAGATGCGAGCGCGCCCGTCGCTGCCCCCGGCTCGTCACTGGCCCGATCGACCGGACGTGGTCGCCGGCATGGACCTCCAGGCGCGCGGGAGCTGGTTGGGCGTCAACGACTACGGGTTGGTGGCGGCAATCATGAATCGCGAGGGCACACTGGGTGCGCTGGCGGGCAAGCGCAGTCGCGGCGAGCTGGTGCTGGAGGCGCTGGATCACGCCCGCGCG
>JBGSTR010000809.1:0-5317 GCA_041736365.1 Chromatiaceae bacterium
CCGATCGAGCCCGGCCGAACGGCTACGGCCGCTGGGTCGGCGATCACCGCGCGGCGCTCGAAGGGTTGCTCGCCGCGCGGATCCTGAGTACGGTGCCCTGCGCGCCTTAGGGATTGATTGCGTTTCCCGAGGACGGTCCGTGAGTCTCGCCTCGCGGACCGCACCCCTCATTACGCGGCACGGCTCGCCCCGGCGCCGCCCGCTCTACCGGAGGAATCCGCACAATGCTGATCGGTGGTTTCCGGCGAGCCGCGGGCATGCTCCTGCCGTTGTTTCTCCTGGCATGCCAGCCGGCGCTCGGCGCGACGGCATGGCGACTGCAACAGCAGCAGGCGTTGGACACCGCGGTCCCCGCGTTGCGGGCCGTGGTCAAGTCCGCGGCCACGGAAACCGAGGTGCGCTTGTCGCTGGTCCTGCCCGACCCGGCGCGAACACGGCTGCGGATTCTGGACAATCCCGGCAATGCCCGGGGCTTGGAGCAGGCGATGCGCGATCAGACCTGCCTGGCCGGTGTCAACGGCGGGTACTTTCATCCCGACTCCAGCCCGCTCGGGCTCGTCGTCAGCAACGGACGCCAACTCCATCCCTTCGAGCGAGCCAAGTTGCTCAGCGGCCTCCTGATCGTGCCCGACCGGCAGCCCAAGCTGATCCGCGTAAAGGAATTTTCACCCTCCCTGAAGCCCTCCGAGGCGCTGCAGGCGGGTCCCTTCCTGGTCGATCGCGGTCAACCCGTCCGCGGCCTGAACAGCACCCGGCCGGCGCCGCGCACCCTGATTCTCACCGACCGCCGCGGGCGTTACGGGCTGGCCGCCATCGAATCTCCGGTGACGCTGGCCGATCTGGCGGCCATCCTGGCGACACCGGGTCTCTTCGATGGGCTGAAGATCACCCGCGCGCTCAATCTGGACGGCGGCGGATCGACCGGGCTGTGGGTTCACGCGCGCACCGGCGAGGACCTCTACCTAGCCGAACGCAACCGGGTACGAAACTTTCTCTGCGTGCAGGCGAGTCCGTAGTAACTGGCAGCATCCGTCAAATCCGCCGATTGAGGGGTCGCCGAATCTGACGGGAAACCGGGTATCGATTGCCCGGTCATCGTCTCGGGATCCGCGGCTTTACGAATAGTCAGGGTCAGACGTCGCCCAGCGCATCGCCCAAAGAGCGTGCCACGACATAGCGTGCCGAATCCTCGCCGATTGCCAGCGCCTCGAAGTGCGCTGTGGCTCAACGAGTCTCCGGTAGCTGGATCAAACCTTCCCGAGACAGCTCCATGTAGCAGGATTCACCGGCGCAAACTTGCGCGATCGCAGTCCAATGCGCTTCTACCAGAGACACCAGCTCGCTGTTCGTGAGATTGCCGAGCGTTACACGCAAGACCCGTGCGGGCGTGCCGGTCAGCAGGTGGCTGTCACGGAAATCGCTGTCCTTGGTGATCAGCAACATGTCGTGTGTATCCACGAATTCAGCGATCGCCGCGTCTTTGCTCGCGGCGCCGTCCAGGATGCGGTTCACGTGGGTGGCATCCACACCCAGCTCCCGTAAGCGATTGACGAGCCGATAGGGGATATGAACGTCGCAGAGGACCCGCATCAGGCGACCTGCCGGACCGATTCACCGGATACCAAGATGCGCGCGTATTGCAGACAGGCAACAATGTCCTCCCGCTCCAGCTCCGGGTGATCGGCGAGGATTTCATCAATCGACATTCCGGACGCCACCAGGTCCAACACGACTTCCACCGGCCAGCGCATGTGCCGGACACAGGGTTTGCCGTGGCAGATATCGGGGTCAATGGTGATACGCCTCAAATGCAGCACCGCAAGCCTCCAAGGCATCGTTGCCTATCTGGTCTCAGTAGAATGGTCACAGGAAGAGCGCCGCACGTCCCGATGACCTGGGGAGCACGGACGCGAACAGGCGTCCACGACGTATTGCGACGATTTCGCGATGTAGACGCGACGTTGGTGCGGATTGAGGCCCGATCCGAGTCCGTGGATGAGATCGAGATTGACGACGTGAACCTCGACGACTGCGAACGACGGCACGGCGCTCTCCAAACGCTTGAGCACGTTCACGCGCAGTAGGTGGATCAGGCTCTCCTCGCGGTCCACCTGCCGAAAGAACCCCGCGCCGCCCTTAACCTCGGTGCTGCGACCTTCCCTCGCACCACGTCAAGCGCCGAAAAGTGGCGATGCGCGCCTCGTTCGCCGCTCGCAACGCAAGGGTCCTGCAATCAAACATCTACGGCAAGTGTTTCGTTTCCTGTGGCGTACGGTTTATT
This sequence comes from Chromatiaceae bacterium, assembly GCA_041736365.1. Taxonomy (GTDB): domain Bacteria; phylum Pseudomonadota; class Gammaproteobacteria; order Chromatiales; family Chromatiaceae; genus JBGSTR01. The sequence continues at coordinate 2,282 of JBGSTR010000809.1, forward strand.
GCCGAGCAAGACGAGGCAGGCTCGGGTACGAAACTTTCTCTGCGTGCAGGCGAGTCCATAGCCGGCTGGCTACGCACGGCAAACCCGCGCAGTTACGGACCGCCGGATCGAGCTAACCACTCGCCCCGACCCAGAGTGTCCACGGCGTTCCGATGATCAGAAAGACCAGCGTGCAGAAGACCGTGGTCAGCAGCCCCAGGCGGTACAGCTCGCGCTGGGTGAGATAGCCGCTGGCGACGAAGATGATGTTCTGGCTACCGCCCTGCGGCGTCAGCGAGGAGAAGTAGCTGCTGGCAAACAGCAGCGCGAAGGCCATCAGGTGCACGGGCACGCCGGCCGTCACGCCGACGTCGAGGAATACGCCGAGGAGCGCGAGCACCTGCGCGGACTGGCTGACGAACAGGTAGTGCAGCACCACGTACAGCAACAGCAGCACCACATAGGCGACCGGCCAGCTCACGTCGCCGAGCAACATGGCCAGCCTTTCGCCGACGTAACCCATGAAGCCCATCTCGTTGAGCTGCCCGCTCAGCGCAAACAACACCGCCAGCCAGAGGAACGTGGCCAGGGTGCCGCCCTGCTCGTGGATGTCCTCGAGCGTCAGCACCCTGGTCGCCAGCAGGATCCCGAGCCCGGCAATGGCGACCGCGGTGTTGCTCAGATCAAAGGTCCCGCCCACGATCCAGGCGCACACCATGCCGCCGAATACAATGGCGGTGACGCGTTCGTTGCGCGACAACGGCCCCATCGATCGCAGCGCCTCGTCCGCCGCTTTCGGCGCGTCCGGGGTCTCGGTCACGCCCGGCGGGAACAGACGATAGAGCAAGCTCGGAAGCACCGCGATCGACACCAGCGCGGGGACGGATGCAACCAGCAGCCAGGTCCCGAAGTTGATCTTCAGCCCCTGCTCAGCGACCAGGGACACCCCGATGGGGTTCGCCGAGGTGGCGGTAAGCCACAGGGCCGAGGAGACGCTGAGGCTGGCGATGCCGCAGAACATCAGGAAGCCGCCCAGGCGGCGCCGACTCTCGTCCGCCGGGCGCGACCCGCTACCCTGGGCGAGGGCCAGGATGATCGGGTAGAGCACGCCGCCGCGCGCGGTGTTGCTGGGGAAACCCGGCGCGATAAAGGCGTCGGTGATGAAGATGCTGTAGCCGAGCCCGAGCGTCGATTTTCCGAACCGTTTGACCACCTGCAGGCTGATCCGTCTACCCAAGCCGCATTGGACGACCGCCTGGGCGACCAGAAAGGCCACCACCACCAGGAGCACGCTCGCGTTGGCAAACCCGGCGAATGCCTTGGCCGGATCCAGCGTATGGGTCAACACGGCCGCCGAGCCGGCCAACAGGGCCGAGGTCAGTAGCGGGAACGCATTGATGATGACGGAAAAGATCGCGGCCGCGAAAATGGCGAACAGATGCCATGCGTCCGAAGTCAGCCCCTGTGGAATCGGTGAGAACCAGATGCCGATCGCCAGCGCAATCGGCGCCAATTGCCTGAGCGTGGGCCGGAACGTGGGTTGAGGTGCCGTCATCGCTGGTCTCCCTTGGGGGGCTGGCCAGGATCGGGCGAGCCGAGCCGCGCCCAGCCCTTGAGGCCGACCACCCGCCCGCTCACCTTGCCGTCGTCGCTGTCGACCAGGCGCTGCCACTCGAAGCTGTACTCGCCGGTGACGCCCGCGTAGCGACCGGTGCCGCCGATAAACCGGCCCTCGATGGGTTTCCCGGGGCCGGCCTCCTTGCCCGTCAGCTCACTGAAGACCTCGTCGCCACGCTCATCGGTCCACACGCAGCGCGCCTGCACGCCGGTCCGGCTATCGGAGAATCCGATGATCTCTGACCTGAAACCGAGACCCGGACGCTGCTCTCCGGTCAGTAGCAGCGAGCCGCTCAATCGGAAGATCGCCGCCCAACGCCCCGACTCCAGTGAGAGCGTCTCGCGCGTGCCGGTGGCCGACCAGTTGCCCACGAAGGCCCGACGCTCGCCCGATTCAACGGCGCCCGGTAGCTCGGTCGCCGATCGATCGCACGCCGCCAGGAGTGGCAGGACGGCCAGAAAGGCCGTCGTTCGACAGAGACGGATAATCGAAGACCGGCATCGAAGACGCATCCTGTTCAGCTCCTGCATCGAGTGAGCGGGTTCGCCGGAGCGGCCCGCGATGGATGACCAGCTCCCCCTCACGGACCGGCCGAGTCGCCGGAAAATCGGCGTACGGCGCTATACCGCTTTGGCGCTTGAGCCCCAAAGGCGGGGCGAGATCCCGGGAATGTGCCGACCAAAGACCTAGCCGGCATTTGATCGGCTTCTCGGTCCGAGAGGCCCGAGTCTCCGACCCGCGCCATCGTCAAGCGCTCGAGGCGCTTGAAGGAAACGCCCTAAATCAGCGTTTGCCTAATCCTGCGGACCGGCATCGGGCTCGTTCGCGACACCCTCCGGGAGTGCAAATGTGGTCGCGTGGGTCAGTGGCGTGATGAAGAGAGCGCCGCCTCCGGGCCGGTGGATGTCGGCTTGCTCATAGATCCGATCGAATAGCGCATCCGCCTCGTCCGCCGCCGCGATGATGGTGACCAGACGGACCAGGGACGGCTCGGGCAGCTTGCCCCGCGGAGCGCTGGCCTTGCGCAAGACGGAATGGCCGCGGCAGTAGACGCTGTTCGCCCGGGTGACACCCTTTTGGTCAAGCAGCCAGTGCATTAGACGGCGGTCGGTGCCGTCGTCCGGGAGGATGCAGGAGATGAGCTTGGCGGCTCCGCCGGACCCCGGCGTGCTCACTCTTCGCCGCCTTGGACTTGTACGCGATCGAGGATCTCGCGGGGAACGAATGTCGCCAGCTTTTCGATGGGCGTGATATAGGCCACCCCGGCACCGGGAAGATTGAGCTCGGCGGCACGGTAGACCGCCTCGAGCACGACATCCTGATAGTCGGTGGCGACCAGTATGCTGACGACATCCTTTTCCGCCTCGACGGCAATCCCCAGCAGCCCGAGCCGCTCGCGCGGGCCAATGCCCCGCGCGTGGTAGACGAGCGCGCCGGCG
>JBGSTR010000816.1:0-12782 GCA_041736365.1 Chromatiaceae bacterium
CTCACGCCCAGCACCGCGGCGACATGAACCTTGCCGTGGACCCGGTAGCCGTCGCCGACCGCGCGTTCCAGGACAGCCAGAAACGCTTGCTGCTCCGGGGTGAACAGCGCCTCGTCGGCGACGTACGGCAACCGGTGGCGCCGGGATAGGCTCTTGCGCAGACTCAAGGCCAAGGCCACCAACACGACCGCGGCCAGACCGAGCAGGAAATAGAAGGGTGCCAATTTGGTCAACATCCTCGGCACCGTATTGGCGCCGGTCGGGTACCTACCATGGCGCCAGCAGGCGTTCACGGCAGCGAAAAAACAAAGGGTTGAAAAGAATACAGTAAGGCGAATCCGAAAGTCACGTGAACGGAGGCATTGGGGTGAGAGCGCGCCCATCGAATCAACTGCGACTCGGCCGGAGGACGCGGACTCGGCTGCACGTCAGGCTTGAGCGCCCGCGAGACGTTCGACTGGGAGAAGGGAGATCACTGCATATTTCTATTTAACATCCATTAGATCCGGATCTAATCTCACTCGAAACATCGCCAATTTCACGACCGGAGTGATGGCGGCAGAGAGATCGCAGGACTTGCCTAGCTAAAGCAGCGCATCGCCATGTTTTAAAGCGATATTCATCTACGCCGAAGGTGCAGCGCGCGGGCACGTGGAGAATCGGCCGCGCCTAGGCTATATTGGCGCCCCGAAACGCGCGGGTGGCGGAACTGGTAGACGCGCTGGATTTAGGTTCCAGTGTCGCAAGACGTGGGGGTTCGAGTCCCCCCTCGCGCACCATTCAAATGCAACAGCCTCGGCCCCGGATGTCCCGGCGTTGGCTCGCGCCCTTCCACTACTTAGGCCTCCGCCTGTGTGAGCTCGTGGACGAACACTCGGCCGGCCGCGTCGTCGAGCCCTAGCGACGCCTCCACAACGCGCGCGTGGTGTGTGAACAGGATGACTTGCGTCTTCGCGGAAAAGTCCGCCAGGGCCTGGAGCGTTGCCCGCGACCGCTCGTCATCGAACTGAATCAGGATATCGTCGACGACGAAGGGCAACGGCTCCGAGGTCTCTACGTAGCGGTCCAGCGTTGCCAGCCGCAGCGCCAGATATAGTTGATCGCGTGTACCGGTGCTCATGGCCTCCACGCGCAAACGTTCGCCGTTCGGTCTCACGCCAACGAGGACGGGCTGATCCGACTCGTCAAAGTCCGTATCAATCGTCATCAGGGAACCGCAGGTGAGACGCCCGAAGTAGGCGCCGGCTCGCGTCAGGATCGGATCCCGATGCTTGCGTCGAAAGCCCTCGATCTCATCGCGCAGTATCCGCGCCGCAAGCCTCAGGCGGACGTATTTCTCGGCATGCCCCCGCACTTCGGACAGAGTCTGTTGAGCCTCCTCGGCCAGCGCGGCTGCCTCATCGCTACCGGCCATGGAGTGGAGCTCGCGTTCGGCACTGAGCTTGCGCTCGAATAGCTCCTCGCGTTGCGGTCGCAGCTCCTGATCGATTCGCTGATTAAGCGCCGTCAGCTCCGCAACGACCGAATCCCGATCGGTTTCCGCGGCCTCGGTGCCGAGCGCTTCGACGCTCAGCCCGTCTCCACCATCGACCAGCTCGGCCTCGACGTCGCGGAGCTGCTTGGAAAGGGTTGTGTGCACCAGGAAACGTCGTTCGACAGCCTCCATCTCGTCCGCACTTTCGCAACCGGCCTGCCGGAAGAGCTCACCGAGCACCTCGTCCGCCGCCCGTATGACGGCGTCGGCATCGCGTATCTCGCCTTCCGCTTGCTGCGCCTGCTTGTTGAGCTCGTCGAGGCGGGTCTTGGCCTCTCGCTGGGTGGTCAGACGCGAGTCGAGCTGAAGAATCGCTTCACCGACCGGACGACCTGCGAGATCTGGAGCCAGCCTCACCATCAAGGTATTCACATCGCGCTCGAAGACGTGCGCCTCTTGGACAATTCCATCGATGCGAAGGCCCAGCTCCTTCTCCTCGTCCACCAGCTTCAACCCGTCCGAAATCGCTTGGAGGTAGTCCGATACCTCGCCGGGGGTGGTCGTCCGGGCGCGTCCCAGCCGCTGCATGAGCGTCGCCCAGTCGGACGACCAGGAGGCAAGCTCCCTTTCGGAACGAGCGACCTCGGCCTCCGACTGCCGCTGCAATTCCTCCAGCTCCGCTACGGTCGCTTCAAGCGCGGCCCTGCGACTCGCGATCTGCTCGAGTGAGTCCAAACAGGATTCGGCATGGTCCAGAATCGGTCTCAGCTCGCATAGCTCGACGGCTTCCGGTTGCCTTTGCCCGCAGGCCGCAAGGGCGCCGCGGAGATTTCTATGCTGGGTTTCCCGGCTCCGTTGAAGGGCATCCGCCTTACCCCGCAGCTCGGTGCCACGTCCAGCCCTGTCACGGAGCAGCAACGTCTTCCCCATCCAGGGCGACATCTCGCGCGGAGTAAGCGGCGATATACCGGTCGCCTTCCAGGCATCGTCCCATGACCGCTCGAGCGCCAAACGCCTTTCCGCGACCGCCCGTAACGACTCCTTGGCATCTGCGTTGCGCAGGCGGCAGGCTTCGAGCCTCGCTTGAGCGGCCGCCTGCTCATGGACGCGCTGCGACTCGCGGCGAAGCCGGTCCGCAATCTCATCGGCGCCAACGACCTCCGCCTCGAAGACATCGGGCAGCGGCTGACCGTTCGCGTAGGATCGGGACTCGGCGGCCACGTCTTCCCCAACGATCCACTGCCGTCTCAGGAGCTGCCACCCCTGGTCCCGTCGTTCGCGGACATTCTGCAGCTCCGTCTCGGTCGGTATTTCACCCACCAGACGCAGGGCCAACAGCGCCTCCTCCGTTTGTCGCTGCTCTTTGTGTGCTTCGGAGGCCGAATCCTCCAACCGGTGCTTCTCGTCCTCGAGCGCGGTGAATTCCTCTGCGAAGCGTTGCAGCGTCTCCCCGTCGGGCAGAGGCGCCCGCATAAGATCCGAAAGGGTACCGGGCCAGCGTCCCAGCGCATCAAGATCACGCCGACATGCCTCGTCGTGACTCGCGACCTCTGCTTCGACCTCTGCAATGGAGCTGTCCAGGTCACCGGCCCGGCGCGCTTCGTCCACCGCCTTCTGCAATGCCTCAAAGGATACGGGCGGAGGGAAACCGTTAAGCTCGTTCCGCTTCCTTTCGAGCTTACCGGCGGTCCCTTCGCTGCCCTCGCGTGCCTTCTTTACGGCCGACTCCAGGGCTTCCTGGCGCCCGCCGAGCTCCGTCGCGCGGCGCCGCAGAGCGAGCAAAGGGCGCAAGCTCTCGACGTCCTCGAGGGAGAGATCCGGACGCGTCTCCGCGAACCGCTGCCGCCCCTGCTCGACCAACGCGGCCCGCTTGGCGACCAGCGCGGGCTTGTCTCGGGCCGCCTTACGATAGCCACCCAGCCGATCCCGCAGCTCGTCGACGGCGTCGGCCTCCGTTAGCAGCTCCGCCGAAACCTCCAAGCCGGCCGCGTCCTGGCGCAGCCCCTCCAGGCGCGTCTTGGCCTTTGAACGCCCCTCCGACGCAAGCCTGCTCTTCGAGACCGCTGCCTCCCGTCGCTGTCCGCAGCCATCCTCGAGGGCGGCAACCTCACCGAGGTCGGCGAGCTGCTCGCGATAGAGATCGCGTCTGGCGAGGGCCGGCAATGACCGGCGGATGCGCTCCAATGTGCTCCGGCGTTTCTCCTCCGCGGCCAGTCGGGCGTCGATCTTGCTCAACTCGGCCGATACTGCGTCGACGGCCTCCCGCGCTTCGTCCCAGTGGCGGGCCGAGAGGGAAACGCTTCGGTGCTGCCGCTCAAGCGCCGAGAGTCGATTCAGCGCGGCGTTGACCGACGGTTTTGATGCCCGCGGCGCGAACAGGGACTGTGCTTCCTGATCGAGACTCTGCAGCAAAGCATGAACGGCTGTGCTGCCAAGCCCTGTCCCGAACAGCGTCTCGGCCTCCCGCCCGCGCTCGATCAGCAGGGACTGGCCTCCGCTCACCAACGCTTCGCGGTCGATCCCGAAAAGCCTTTCGAAGAGCGGCTCTCCGACGCCGCCGCAGAGCCGCACGAGCCGATCCTCCGAAATCGGGCTTCCCTTCGCGTCGAGCAGGGTGTCCTTGCGTCCCTTGCGCCGGTAACACTGAAGCCCGGACCCATCCGAGCCGCGAAACAAACCGCCGACCCTCAGCTCCGTTTTGCCGTGTCGAAAGTCATCCTGCGTTCGCTCCGGCACGCCGTAGAGAAGTGCCCGCAGGGCACGCAGCGCCGAGCTCTTACCCGCTTCGTTCGGCCCGAAGACCACGTGCAGCCCCTCGCTGCCCGCGCTCAGATCCAGGTGGTGGTCGGTGAATGGACCATAGGCGAGGAGGTGCAGGTCGAGCAGTTTCAATCCGAGCCTCCTTCGGGCAACAGCCGCTCCAGCAGGAGGGCCTTTACGTCCTCCAGGCACTCCCTGACGTACTCCGGTTGTGCGGGATCGAACGCGTCCGATCCCGAACGCAGATCGATGGGGAGTTTCGCGCCGAGGTCCGCAAGCTCGCCCGCCAACCTCGAGAGGCGATCCGGATCCAGCTCCAGATCGCGGACGGAGCGAAGCAGGCCGCCCAAGGCGTCATCGCGGGCGATCGCCGCCTCTTCCGACTGCGCCCGGCGCGTATCGAACACCACCTTCTCGATCCAAAGGTCCCCCGACCCGGCGATTCCCGCAAGCGATCGACACTCGTTGGTGACCCGCTCCCGGGCTGCCCGGAGTCTGCCGTCAAGGGAACAGGCCCCCTCGAGGCGCAAACGCACCGCGGCGAGCCTGCCCTCGATCTCGCCCACCGTGTCGGCAAGTGCGTGCCCCACCCGGTCGTACACCTCGTCCAGGGTTTTCGCGTCGGCGACGTCTACCGAGCAGGCCCGCCAGCGCACCACATCCAGGGCACGATGCTCCACGGACTCCACCCGGCCCGCCTCTACGGTCACCAGCGAGCAACCTTTAGGGCCGGTCTCGCGCGCGTTGCGGCCCTGGGTATTTCCGGGAAAGACGACCCACGGCTCTTCCGCGACGATCTCCCGATTGTGCACATGGCCAAGCGCCCAGTACCGATAGCCGCGCGAGCGGAGACCGTCCAGGGTGCAGGGCGCGTATACCTCATGGCCGGGTCTGCCATCCAGCGAGGTATGCAGCAGGCCGATATTGAACAGATCGGGATCCGCCAAGGGATATCGACGCGTGAGATCGTCCGTTACCGCGCGGGTCGGAAATCCCTGGCCGTGAATTGCGACGCCAAGCTCCTCCAGCAGGACTGTCTCAGGGGCCCGGGTCGCGAAGACGTGGACGTTCTGCGGCGGTCTGAGTGTCCTGGTGATTTGACTTGCGGCGTCATGATTTCCCGCCACCACATAAACCCGGACGCCGGCCTCTTGCAGGCGGGCCATCTGCCGCCCGAAGAACAGACCGGTGTTGTAGTCCTTCCAATCCCCGTCGTAAAGGTCACCGGCCAGCAGAACGAAGGCGACCTCCTCGTCGATCGCCAACTGGACCATGTTCTCGAACGCCCGGCGGGTCGCACCCCGAATCTCCTCCACCGGGGCGCCGTCGTAGCGTTCGAGTCCGCGAAGCGGGCTGTCTAGGTGAACGTCGGCAGCGTGGATAAACTTCACGACCCGTCCTCCAAGTGATCTTTCTCGCGGTAGTTTGGTAATGCGATCGTCGCGGAAGCCTGTCTCGTGCCTCAGTCCGTAGCCCGACTTCGCAGTCGGGCAGTCAACAGCTTACGGATCGACGAGCGGGCTCGAGCACGCGGAGAAGACGGCGACTTACCCGTATCGGTGCTCACTAAGCGCACAAGAGATCCTCATCCGCCCGTGCCTGACCCCACTGGGCGCATCTGCGCTCACGCATCGAATCGTGATGAATCCAAGTCTTGACCAGGAAACCGTCATCCTCCCACACCAGAACGGCCTCGCCCTCGCCGGTCGGCACCCGCAGGTGGACCGCATAGCGTTCGCCGTTCGCACGGGCACGGTTATGCAACTGCGCGACCCGGGACGCGGCGGGCATCAGCTCCCGAAGCGCCACCGACGCATCAGTGGTATGCAGGCGCTGAAATAGGCGCTGCAAGGCATGCTGACTGGTTTTGACCAATACCGACTCGATGATCCGGTTGTGCCGTCCATCGAGTGTCGCGCATGAGATGACCGGACGCGGCGGCTCCCCGAGCACCTCCCAGAATACCCAGTGCGCGACGGCGGACTTGCCCTTCCCCGCCACGGAGCGAGACAGCAGCCTGCCCTCAAGGCACCTGTCCATGAAAGTTACGCTGGCCCGGAACAAGGGCCCCCTCCGCTGCCGAGTCGGCGCATAGCGGGTGGAGGCACGGTCGATCGCCATCCGCTGCTGCTCCGGCGCTTCGCGGATCGTGCGGTGCGTCATTGCCCGCGCCATGGAATCGTTGCTGATCGGCAGGGTCGTCGTCTCCATCGCCCCAATCCTCCTTTTGTTGACGGGCCCAGTACCCCTATCAACCAGTCTGAGGTACGGGGTGGCTCAATCCGTGAGCCATGCCTCGCTTTGCCGGCCGATTTTCCCGCCGCCTTGGAATTGGCTAAATCAGAAGCCGAATCAACTCGATCATAAAGCCCAGTGGCGACCGACCCTGGCGAGGAGACCTTTAGCTCCCGGGTTCAGCGGTGGCGCAGGTAGCGATAGGGCTCTTGCGGTGGCACCGATGCTTTAGGGTAACGCTGATTAAATGCCGTCCTGGCATTGAATCAGCTCGCGGTCCGAGAGGCGCGACTCTCGGACCGCTCCATTTTCAATCGCTTATCGCGCTTGAAAATGCCGGGCCGTCCCTGGTCCGGACGGGAAACGCTTTAAATCAGCGTTTCCTTTGGGGCTGCCGATGGCAAGAGCGCCGCAGCAATCATCCGTCCTCGCGTTCCTTGTTCCGCGCTGCATCAATGGCTCCGGGGTCCGCGGTCGGTCGGCCGATCCGCCGGGTCGCGGTGTTCCAGGAAGGTAAAGCCTTCGGCGGACAGCCGATAGCGCTGATGCGGTGACTTCGGGCGTGCGGGGTCCGTCATCTCGACCCAGCCGCCGTCGAGGGCCGGACGCAGGTAGCGATACAGAAAGCTTGGGCGGTGGGAGAGGCCGAGCGATGCCATCAGGGCCTTCGTGGCGCCTGGACCGCCGCGCGCCAGCACCTCCAGTAGTCGCTCTACCTTTTCATCGGGAGCCGCTGCCCCCGACGCTGCGGGCGAAGGGGCATGATCGCGAACAAGCTGGGGATCTTGTTCGCGATCATGTTCGTCCGCTCGCTCCCCCGTCACGCCGACCGGTGCCGCCGCATCAGGGGGTTCGTCCGCCTCATCGAGCTCATCGAGGGCCTGCTGGATCATCGGCAACATGAACTCGACGAAGGGCGCGGCATCCGCGTCGGCATTGCTAGCCGCGATGGCGTCGTAGTAGGCCGGTTGATGGGCGTGCACCAGGCTCTCGATGGGCAGGTTGCCAAACAGGTGGCGCCAGCGCGACAGGATCAGCGTCTGCCACAACCGACCCATGCGACCGTTGCCGTCTTCGAAGGGGTGGATGAACTCAAGCTCGTAGTGAAACAGGCAGCCGGTCACAAGCGGATGCAGGTCGCTGCGACCCAGCCAGGCGAACAGTTGGGCCATCAGAACCGGCACACGGCTCGCCGGCGGTGCCATATGAATCACCCGGCTACCGTCCATGACGCCAACACCGCCGGAGCGATAACTGCCCGGGCGGTCCACGAGCCCGTGCATCATGAGCCCATGGGCACCGAGCAGGGCATCCTCGCTGCCGGGCTCCCAGGCGGAAAGTCGGTCGTAAGCCTGCAAGGCGTTGCGCACCTCCTGCACCTCGCGGGGCGGGGCCAGCACCCGACGTCCGTCCAGAATGGCGGTGATCTGCGACCGATTCAGGGCGTTCCCCTCGATGGCCAGGGTCCCGTGAACGGTCCGGATGCGATTGACGCGCCGCAACCTGAGCTGTCGCTCGTCATCGCTGCCGGCCTGGAGGCGCCCCACACGCTCGGCGATCCCCGCCGTCAGCGACAGCATGGCCGCCGATAGACGGCAGGGGGGGGCGTAGGCCTCACCCATGAGCCTCAGCCGTGCTGCTCGCGAATGGGGCCGCTCGTAGGCCACATAGCGCTTCAATCATGACGGCGAGCACTTGAGGGTCGACGCGAGTGGTCGCGGCGGTGTCGAAATAGCTGGGCTTGGCGGTCGCATCCATGTCGTGTCCCCAGCAAGTCTCCCGATACGGGTTTCGATTTCGGAGATGATGCCACGGATGCAGGCTCAAGGCGTGAGCCTGCGTGGGGCGGAAGCACCGTGCGATGCTGGCAATTCGCAGGACATGCGGTTGACAGCCGCGCAGGTAGCACGTACTTTCTTCGATATCCAATACGTACGCGCCGGTCCGCGACATGAACACCAAACTCACCTTGAGCGTCGATGAATCCGTCGCCGAGTTGGCGAAGCGCGTAGCCAAGGCCCGAAACACCAGCGTCTCCGCGATGTTGTCCCGGTTCGTGGCAGGCCTGGACGCCATGGACAAGCGCACGGGTGATCTACCCATCGCGCCCCTGACTTTAGCGGCGACAGGTCTTGCGCGGCGTCCCTCTGATCGGCCCTCGTCACTCGGATCCGGCTCGGCAACCGACGCCCGAACCGACAAAGATCTGTTGGAAGACGCGCTTTGGGATCGGTATGGGCCGGTCGAGTGAAGCTCTTTATCGACACCAACCTGCTCCTCGACGTGCTCGCCGAGCGCAAGCCCTTCTACCCGTCGGCCGCGCGGGTCTGGTCTCTGTGCGAGACCGGAGCTTGCGAGGGCCTCGTCTCGGCGATCAGCTTCAACAACGTCTTCTACATCGTTCGACGGGCACGGAACGCTGATATTGCTCATCGAGCGCTGATCCTCATACGCGACGTCTTCAGCAGCGTTGCGCCGGACCAGCAGCTCCTGAACCAGGCGATCGACTCGGACATCCCGGACTTCGAAGACGCGATCCAGTTCTTCAGCGCTCAGCGTGCGGGTGCCGACTACTTGCTCACGCGTAATGCCTCGGACTTTCCGAAGACACGGTTGCCGATCCTCGCTCCGGACGAATTCCTGGTCCTGATGAACGCTGCCGACGATTCCGACTCGTAGCCCCGTCCACGCTCGATTTCGCGTGGGAGTTGCATGGAACCGAAGGGTGGCCCGGGCTCAAACGGTTCCCGCGGAGAGAATCCGAGGCGGGCGGATCGCGCACTCGCGCAGCCACGCGTCCACAGTGGCGACGCGACATCCGACTCGCTTAGCCTGCGACTTCGGTGGCTTCTGCAGCGGATTCCAAGACGCGTTGCCACGCCGGATGCGCCGCGATCAGCTCCAGTGCACGCGGCAGCAGGCTCTTGCCGGGCTCGGTCTTGAACCAGGTCGAGGCGCCGGAGGGATGCGGGAGCGGGATCAAATCCGCGGTGAAGCCGTCCTCGCCGCGGTAGGGCCATTGAGTGCCCACCAGATCGCTGAGTCGGCGCGGCTCCATGAGCTGATCGATCGCCAGCTTGCCGACTGGGATGATGAGCGCGGGTTGCGCGAGCTGCATCTCCCGGTACCACCAGCCGCGACAGTTTTCGACCTCGGTGGCGTCGGGGACCCGATCACCGGCCTTGGGATTCTTGCCCGGAAAGCAGCGGCACACCGCGCTCATCAGCACCAGCCTGCGGAACCTCGACTCATCGAGCCCGATGGACGCGAACCATCCAAACAGGGTCTTGCCCGCGGTCCAGCAGAACGGCCTGCCCTGCTCGATCTCGCGGGTGCCCGGCGCCTGTCCGATCATCATCACGGGTGAGAGCACCGGCTCGCCGTGCACCGGCGGGCCGTGCATGCCCGGGCAGCGGCGACAGGCGATGAGGCCGGAGTAGAGATGACCCAAGTCTTCGCTGGCGGGGCCCGCCGGCAATGGGATGGCGTCGGGGAGCGCTTGCTCCCCATCGGTACCCGGACGCTCGCGCGGCACCGCAGACCCGGCCCCGGATCGCTTTGTAATTCGATTGCGAACGTCGATCTCCGGCTCCGGCCCTAGCGCCGATCCTAGCCCTGCCCCTTGCCCCAGGTGTCGCGAAGTCCGACGGTAAGATTGAGCACCGGCCGCCCCTCGGCGGAATCCGCGTCGACCACGAAATAACCCTCGCGCTCGAATTGAAAGCGATCGCCGATCTGCGCAGCGGTGAGCGCCGGCTCCGCCACGCAATCGCTCAGCACCCGGACGGATTCGGCATTGATCTCATCGCGAAAATCCTTCCCGCCGACGCCCGGCTCCGGAACTACGAACAGCCGATCGTAGAGGCGCACCTCGACCGGGATGCCGCGGCGCGCGCAAACCCAATGGATCACGCCCTTGACCTTGCGTCCCTCCGGGTTCTTGCCGAGGGTGTCCAGGTCGGCGGTCGCCCGCAGCTCGACCGGCTCGCCCGCCTGATCCTTGATCACCTGCTCGCAGCGGATGACATAGCCGTTGCGCAACCGGACCTCGCCCCCCGGCACCAGACGCTTGAAACCCTTGGGCGGGACCTCGGCGAAGTCGTTGCGGTCGATCAGAATCTCGCGCGAGAACGGGATCGCGCGCGCGCCCAGGCTCGGATCCTTGGGGTGATTGTCGGCGTCGATCGACTCTTCCCGGGCCTCCGGGTAGTTCTCGATCACCACCTTCAGCGGACGCAGGACGACCATGCGGCGCGGCGCGGTGGCATCGAGGTCGTCGCGGATGGCGCTCTCGAGCATCGCCATCTCGACCAGGTTGTCCGATTTGGTGACGCCGATGCGCTCGCAGAAGTCGCGAATGGCGGCCGGGGTGTAGCCACGGCGGCGCAGGCCGGCGATGGTCGGCATGCGCGGGTCGTCCCAGCCCGTCACATGCCCCTCGTCGACCAGCTGAGTCAGGCGGCGCTTGCTCATCACCGTATATTCGAGGTTCAGCCGGCTGAACTCGATTTGGCGCGGCCGGCACGGAACCGACACGTGCTCCACGCACCAATCGTAGAGCGGGCGGTGGTCCTCGAACTCCAATGTGCACAAGGAGTGGGTAATGCCCTCCAGGGCGTCGGAGATCGGGTGGGTATAGTCGTAGGTCGGGTACAGGCACCACACGCTACCGGTCTGGTGATGAATCACCCCGTGACGGATGCGATAGAGGACCGGGTCGCGCAGGTTGATGTTGGGCGAGGCCATGTCGATGCGGGCGCGCAGGGTGCGCGAGCCGTCCGGAAAATCGCCGGCGCGCATCTGCGCGAACAGGTCCAGGTTCTCCGCCACCGTGCGATTGCGGAACGGACTCTCGCGACCGGGCTCGGTCAGGGTGCCGCGGTACTCGCGGGTCGCCTCCGCGCTTAGATCACAGACGTAGGCGAGGCCCTTCTCGATCAGCTCGATGGCGAAGCCGTAGAGGCGCTCGAAGTAGTCGGACGCAAAATACAGCCGATCACCCCAGTCGTATCCGAGCCAACGCACGTCGGCCTTGATCGCCTCGACATACTCCAGGTTCTCCTTGTTCGGATTGGTGTCGTCGAAGCGCAGGTTGCAGGCGCCCGTGAAGGCCTCCGCGAGGCCGAAATTCAGCACGATCGATTTCGCGTGCCCGATGTGCAGATACCCGTTTGGCTCAGGCGGAAAGCGGGTGACGATCCGGGCGTGTTTTCCCGAGGCCAGGTCCGCCTCGATGATTTGACGAATGAAGTTGGTGCGGGTCGATTCTGCGGCGTCGTTCATGTTGCTCTGCGTGCGAAACCGGGCTTAGGGCGATTGGCCCGGCATTCTATCGCCTGCGTCGCCCGGCGACATGATCGGCTTTTGCGAGCCGGCCGAAAGTCCTTGCATGGTGTCCGTCCGGGAAGGCACCTTTGCCGCGATGCTTCTCGACCCCATGGTAGATCTAATCCCAACAAGCGCCGGGTGCGAGACGACTGGAACGCGCACCGGCGCAAGCGAACGAGCAGGAGGACTTCAATGCTGGTGACTTTTACAACCAAGGCCTACGCGAGCATCACGATGTTCGGCGACGTCGCGGTCGCGCTGCTGAAGCTGATGGGGCACAGCGGAACCGTCCCCGGGGCGCTGCTCGCCGACGATATTCCGCCGGCGCTCGCGCGTCTCAAGGCAGCGGTTACGGAGAATCCTGATCGGACACTCGACCCGAAGTCCGACGATCAACCCGACGACGAAGAGAATCGGCACGTCAGCCTCGCCCATCGCGCACTGCCGCTGATCGAGCTGCTGGAGGCCGCGGCGCGAGAACGGGAAATCGTGATGTGGGACAGCTGACTGAAGTGGCCGGCGGAAGACACTTCACGCGGCCGGATTGGACCGCGACCCGGCGCGATGGCGCCGAGAGACGCAGGCCCACGGACCGGATGCAGCTCCCGAGGTGACCACGATGCAGACTGAGCCCTCCAAGGATTCGGTCACCGGCGTGATCCTCGCCGGCGGACAGGCGCGCCGCATGGGCGGCGAGGACAAGGGCCTGGTGCAGCTCGCCGAGCGCCCGATGGTCGAATGGGTGATCGAGGCCGTACGGCCCCAGGTGCGCACCCTGCTGATCAACGCCAACCGCAACCACGAGCGCTATGCGCGCTACGGCTATCCGGTCGTCGCGGATCGCAATGCGGGCTTCCACGGCCCGCTCGAAGGCTTCGCCAGCGCGTTGGCGGTGGCCCAAACCGACTGGATCGCGAGCGTGCCCTGCGACGGCCCCTTTCCGGCGCCGGACTTGGTGGCGCGTCTGAGCGCATCGCTGATCGCC